>DASYVA010000219.1 GCA_036000645.1 Candidatus Methylomirabilis sp. | reverse complement strand
AGGGCCGCGGGCCGCCCAACAACCACCGTGCCCGGCACCCCTCATCGCCCGAGGCGCTCCTCCCAGGCCCGCAGGGACTGGAGTGCCTCGTAGTGGGTCAGATCCAGACGCAGCGGGGTGATCGAGATCTTCCCCGCCATCACCGCGTCGTAATCCGAGTCCCCGAGGCGCTCCCACTCCGGTTCGCTGCCGCCGATCCAGTAGTACGTCTTGCCCCGCGGGTCCAGCTTCTCCACGATGGACTCCCGGTAGGCCCGCCGACCCTGCCGGGTGAGGGCAACCCCCCGGATGCCTTCGGGTGAGGCGGCCGGCACGTTGACGTTCAGGAGGGTATCGGGCGGGAGCCCCTGCTCGAGGAGGAGGACCGCCAGGCGCCGGGCGAAGCCGGCGGCCGCGGCGAAGTCGAAGCGGCCACCCCCCGCCTGGGAGATCGCGAAGGCGGGGATGCCCAGGAGGGTCCCCTCCATGGCGGCGGAGACGGTGCCGGAGTACGTGACGTCATCCCCCAGGTTCGTCCCCAGGTTGATCCCCGCCACCACGAGGCGGGGGCGGCCCTTCAGCATCCCCATGACGGCCAGCGTCACGCAGTCGGTGGGCGTCCCGTCCACCCGGTACCAGCGGGGGGCGACCTCGCTGGCCCGGAGCGGCCGGTGGAGCGTCAGCGCATGCCCCGCCGCTGACCGCTCGCGGTCGGGCGCAACCACCGTGACCTCCCCCACCGGGGCGAGCGCCTCTGCCAGCGCCCGCAGCCCGTCGGAGTGGATCCCATCGTCGTTGGTCACCAGGATGCTGGGGCCTGTCATCCGCTCACCGTCCACAAAAAAACAGCAGCGGGCGCTGCCGGCTGCTGCAGGAACTCCCCCGGTCCGGATCGCCGTGGGCCGATCCGTGGCCCAACCTCGTCGGGGCGACGCAACATCATCCGAGACGGCAAGACGATACCACATCGCCTCCGGGGTGTCGAGCTTCCTCCACCGGGGGGCCGGCGCTCTCCCCTTGGCCTCCCCCGTGCCGTCGGCGCGTCGGCCAGCTCCCACCCGCTCCCCGTTAGGGGCGGAAGGTGAACGTCGGTCCCAGCGCGGCGGCGGGAGGGATCGGGGCGAGGTCGGAAAAGAGGTCGGGGTGCTCCTTCATCACCTTCAGGATGTGCTTCGGCGCGAAGTGTTTGTTGACGTCGAACGTCGCCTTGATGAATCCCAGACGGTGGAGGCGATCCTGGGCGCTCCAGAGCGCCCGGTAGTTGTTCGCCGAGAGGCGCCGGTCCACCTGCTCGATGTTGAACTGCATCGCGGCCTCCGCGACCTCGAGCTTCAGCCCAGGGATCCAGCGGGTGGCCACCTGCGCGGCGGCCTTCGGGTTGGCCCGCATCCACCTGTCGGCCTCGGAACAGGCGGCCAGGAACCGCTCGACCGTCCCGCCGTTCTGCTCGACCCACTCCCGGAGTGCGACGTTGAAGCCGAGAAAGCCAATGACCCCGCCCCCCCGGATGACCTCGTACGCCCCGGGGACGTCCCGCGTCGCAACGATCGGCCACGGGTCCCAGGCGCTGAAGGCGTCGACCCCTTTGGCGAGGAGGGCCACGGTCATGTCCGGAGGAGGTGTGTTAACGAGGGCGACGTCCTGAGGGGTGAGGCCGGCCCGCTCGAGGAGCGCCAAGATGTACAGGTGGTTGATTGTCCCGAAGGAGGCGGCGATCCGCTTGCCGCGGAGGCTCGCGAGGTTCCCCGTGGCGATGCCGGAGCCCTCGCGCGCCACCAGCGCCATCGTCGTGTCCGAGCCGAGCCGGGCGGCGCTCCCGGTGTAATTGCCCAGGATCACGAGGTCCATCCCCCGGAGGACGGCGCCGATCATCGGCACCCCGACCTGCGCGAGCTCGATCTCCCCGGCCTGGAGCGCATTGAGCTGGTCCACCCCCGTGGCGTATGGGCGCGCGATCGTCACCTCGAGCCCCCACTTCTCGAAGGTGCCCCGCTCGAGCGCGATCGGGACGCCCAGCTGGTCAATCGCGGCGACGATGCCAGCCTTCACCTTGATCGGCGACGGCTTCACCTGCGCCGCGACCTGGAGAGGCCATGCGACCAGCACCGAGAGCACGAGTCCGAGCCCTACCCGCTTCATAGGTCACCTCCCCTGCTCCCGTGGGAGCGGCTCCACGCGACTCACCCAGTAGGGGCGCGCGACGGCCCGCAGATCCGAGGGCTTCACGCCCCGCAGCTCCACCTGGTTCTCCCGGGTCCCGGACACCCGACCGAACTGCTGGAACGCCAGCACGTGAAAGCGCTCGGGGGGGAAAGGGAGCGTCACGAGAATGTCCACCGCCTCCTCCCCGGCCCGCGAGAGGCCCGGGGCGACCTTCTCCGGTGCCCGGACCGTCAGCCATCCCTGCCAGAGGAGATAGCACGCCGCAGCCGCGAGGAGCGCGCGGACCTTGGGCGACGTGACGGGGGCGCTCCGGACCCTCACGCGGGCCTCACCAGTCCCAACACCGTCGCCACCAGGGCCTTGAAGGCCGGATCCTCCACCAGACGCGCCCAGGTCCGCGGCCGCGGGAGCGTCACGGGAAGCTCGGCCACCACCCGCCCGGGGGCGCTGGAGAGCACGACCACCCGATTCGCCAGGAAGACCGCTTCCTCCACGTCGTGGGTCACGAAGAGAATCGTGGGGCGGCGGTCCTGCCAGATTCGCGTCAGCTCCTCCTGGAGCGTCATCCGCGTCTGGGCGTCCACGCTCGCGAACGGTTCATCCATCAGGAGGACATCGGGGCCGTTCGCGAGGGCCCGGGCCACGCCCACGCGCTGCTGCATCCCCCCGGAGAGCTCCGCCGGGTAGCGCCCCTCCGTCCCTGCCAGCCCGACCAGCGCCAGGTACTCCTGGCCGATCCGATCCCGCTCGTCCCGTGGCACCCCGCGCATCTTGGGCCCGAAGGTCACGTTCTCCAGCACCGTCTTCCACGGGAAGAGCGCAAACGACTGGAAGACCACCCCCCGGTCAGGACCTGGCCCCTTGACGCTCCGACCGTCCAGGTGGATCTCCCCGCGGGAGGGGGGGATGAATCCCGCGATCATGTTCAGGAGCGTCGTCTTGCCACACCCGGACGGGCCGACGATCGCAACGAACTCCCCCTGCGTGACCTCGAGCGACACGTCCACGACCGCGGTGACGTGTCCCCCGGCGTAGGGGTCGAAGTAGGTCTTGGAGAGGTCGCGGAGCCGTAAGGTCTTCACGGCGTGACGAGCCCCCACCGCTGCCCGGTCGCCCGCTCGAGCGGGACGAGGACCCAGCCATCCACGAAGTACCAGAGGAGGCCCAGCAAGACCATCCCGAGGAGAACCTCCGTGACCTGCCCGGCGCGCCGCGCATCGAACATGAGGAAGCCGATCCCGCTCGTCCCCACGATCATCTCCGCCGCGATGAGGGCCCGCCAGCCGTAGCCGAGCCCGTTCCGCAGCCCGGTGACGATGTTCGGGAGGGCGCCGGGCAGTACGACCTCTCGGAGGATCCGCCCGCGCGACGCCCCGAGGCTTTGCGCCGCGCGGGTTAGCTCCAGCGGCACGGAGCGGACGCCCAGCACCGTGTTGAGCACCACGGGGAAGAGGACGGTGTAGACGATCACGCAGGTCATCGTCGCGAGACCGAAACCAAACCAGATCAACAGGATCGGCAGCCAGGCAATATCCCCGATCGCTTGGAAGAAGAGGAGGGGAGGCCAACACAGCCGGTGCGCCCAGGGACTGCGCCCGATCAGGACGCCGAGCGGGATCCCGAGCGCCATGCCCGCTCCCCCCCCGAGCGCGAGGCGGACCAGGCTGTCCTCGAGGTACGCGGGGAGAATTCCCTTGTAGGTGAGGGTACCGAAGGCGCGGAGCACCTCCGCAGGCCCCGGGAAGAAGACCCGCGGGAAGACGCCGAGGCTCGCCACCAAAGCCCAGAGTCCGATGACCGGCACGAACGGGGCGAAGGAGCGCACGCCAGGATAGGCCGCCCCCCAGCGGATCAGCAGGGCGACCGCCCGCGCCATCAACCGACCCGCCGGACCATGCCCCAGCGCTCGATCGTCGCCCGTTCCACCGGCGCCAGGAGGAGCAGGTCCAGGAGCAGCCAGAGGGTCCCGATCGCGATCATGCCGAGGAGGATCACCTCGGTCCGGTAGAAATCCCGCGCGACGAACACCAGGTACCCGAGCCCCGCGTTGGTGGCGATCATCTCCGCGGCGATGAGCCCCCGCCACGCGTACCCCATCCCCGTCCGGATCCCGGTCACGATGTTCGGGAGGGCACCCGGGAGGAGCACCTCGGTGAGCATCCGCCAGGGGCCCGCCCCCAGGGACGCTGCCGCATAGCGCAGCGGCCGCGGGATGCGCGCCACGCCCAGGAGGGTATTGTACGACACGACGAAGAAGACGGCATTGAAGATGACGAAGGTGATCGCCCCGAAGCCGTAGCCGAACCAGAGGGTGGCGATCGGGATCCAGGCGATTCCGGCGAGGACCGAGAAGAAGCGGAACAGGGGGGTCAGGACCGCCGCCGTCAGCCGGCTCACGCTCATCGCGACCCCCAGCGGGACGCTCACAGCGAGGGCCAGCACCGTCCCGACGAGCACGCGCATCAGGCTCTGCGCCACGTGATGGAGGAGGCTGCCGTCCCACAGCATTCGGGCACCGGCTATGCCGACCTCGCCCAAGGACGGGAAGACCCGACCCGGGATGTGAAACGCCGGGACGGCCACGGCCCAGAGGAACCCGAGCAGCCCGAGGGGAGCGAGAAAGGTCAGCGCGGCGCGGAGCAGTCGGGCGGGGCGCACGGCGGTACTGTCCTCCCCGGGGTCAGCGCTCCCCGGGGCGCTTCGCGGCGAACGGTGGCGGGATCTGCCTCTCCGGTGAACCAGGCGGGGGGCGCGCATCGGATCGCCGAGACGCCCATTCCCTCCCGCAAGAACCAAAATGGGGCTAGGCGTCCCGGCCTAGCCCCTCCAGACTACTGGTCGGGGCGACGGGATTTGAACCCATGACCCCTGGCCCCCCATGCCAGTGCGCTACCAGGCTGCGCCACGCCCCGGGAGAGTGCGTCTGTCCTCGATGCTACTGCCTTCGCAGGAGGGCCGCAAGCCCCTCGAGCCCCTCCCGCAGGCGCCGCAGGGTCTCGCCCAGATCGGCCGGGGCTTCCCCCCCGTCCGAGAGGAGGCGTCGTTTCGCCCCCGCGATGGTGAACTTCTGGTCGTAGAGCAGGTGCTTGATCTTCAGGACCGTCTGGATGTCCTTCTTCCGGTACAGCCGCTGCCCCGTCCCGCTCTTCTTGGGCTGGAGGACGGAGAACTCCGACTCCCAGTAGCGCAGGATATACGGCTGCACGCCGGTGATCCGCGCCACCTCGCCGATCTTGAAGTACAGCTTGTCAGGGATGGGCTCATGGGAGGGCCGCACCTCCGACGGCGCGTGCTTCTTCACAGGAACACCTCAGTGTGGCCCCGCGGAGGCCGCCGTCCGGGGGCCAGGCCGCGGAAGGGGACCTAGGGCTTGCGGGGGTTCACCGCCTGCTGCAGGGCCTTGCCGGGCTTGAACTTGAGCACCTTGCGCGCCGTGATGATGATCTCCGACCCAGTCTGAGGGTTGCGCCCCTTCCGCGCTCGTTTCGCCCGGACCTGGAAGGAGCCGAAGCCCACCAACTGGATCTTCTCCCCCTTCTTGAGGGCCCCCTTGATGGTCTCCAGCGTCGCCTCGACCGCCTCCATGGCCTGCTTCTTGGTGAGCCCCTTCTGCGCGACCAGGGACGCAATATCCGCCTTCGTCACGCCGGTCACCCCTTTCTGCCAGGTCTAACGCGTTAAAAAGTGACGGGGACACTGAGGACCACGAGCGCATTCTGGGTCCTCAGTTCTTCACCACGATGGGGCTCAACCCCTCCTTCCGCAGGGCGTCTACCTGGGCTTGGGCGTCCTGCGGGTTGGCGTAGGCCCCGACCCGCACCTGGAAGAGGCCCGTCGTCGTCGGCCGGGAATCGATGCGCGGTGCCAGGCCCGACTTCTGGAGCTCGCGGGCGAGATCGATCGCGGCGTCCAGGCTCCGGAAGGTTCCCGCCTCGACGGTGAGCTTCCCGCCGGCCGCCGGGACCACCTTGGCTCCCTTGGCGCCCGCCTCGACCACCTTTTCCCGCTGCGCTTCGGCGTCCGCCTTCGCGGTGTACGTGCCCACCAGGACGCGGTGCCGAGGGACTCGAGGGCTGGCCTGCCGGACGGTCACAGCGTACCCCTTCTCCTCCAGGCGCTTCTGGAGCTTTTCAGCGTTCGCCTTCACCGCGAAGGCGCCAACCTGCAGCCCGTAGCTCCCGGGGGCGGCGGCCGCCATGGGTAGCTTCGGTGGGGCCTCCGGCGCCGCCGGAGCCGGGGGCATCCCCAGGCCTGGAGACGGGACGGCGGCCTGGGGTCTCGGGGCCGGTGCCGGAGCGGCCTGTGGCGCCGGTGCGGGGCTAGCCGCGGGCGGGCGCGGAGGGGGCAGGACCGGGCGAATGGGAGCCGCGGGAGGCGGTGGGGATGGCGCGAGAAGGAAGTTGTTGACCACGACGCCGCCCCCGACAAGGACAATCCCGACCAGGCCAAGTATGATCAGGCGCTTCGCTTGGGGCGTGAGGTTTGCCATGGGCTGGCCCTCTCCTCCCTTCGTATTGGCCCGTGTCCTGGCCTAGCGATGCGGTTGTCCCTGCTCAGCCCTCAGTCCGGATGTCATGGGAAACTGGTTAACCGCGCGGATCATAAGTGCTCGATTTTTCTTTGTCAAGAGTTTTCCGCATTTTTCCCGTCACCTTTGCGCCAGGAATCCCTGTCTTTCCAAGGACTTACCGACAGCAGCCCTTGGTGATGCTTCCCCTTAAGGTAATAGGTGTAAGCCTCTGTAATATCTGTACTTATCTTTGTTCTCACATCGGGACACTCCGCGGCAAAGTGGACCCACTTGTTCTGTCGGGTCCGGCCCGACGCCAGGCTTCCCTCCTTTTCGCTCGGCCCCCGCTCCACGAGGACCTCCTCGACTCGCCCGATGCGCGCCCGGTTCTTCTCCAGGGCGATTCCCGCCTGGAGGGCAAAAACCTCGGCGAGCCGCTCCCGCTTGACCGGCTCCGGGAGCTGGTCCGGGTACTCCCCCGCCGGCGTATGGGGACGGGGGGAGTAGCAGAAGGCGAACAGGCTGTCGTACTGGACTCCCTGCAGGAGCTCGAGCGTCTGACGGTGGTCCTCCTCCGTCTCCCCGGGGAAGCCGACGATCAGGTCGGTGCTCACCGCCACGTCGGGAACCGCCTCCCGGAGGCACCGGACCACCTCCAGGTACTGGGTCCTGGTGTAGAGCCGCCGCATCCGCGCGAGGACGCGGTCCGAGCCCGACTGAACGGGCAGGTGCAGGTGCTCGCAGACCCCCCGGCACTCGGCCATGGCCGCGTAGAGGTCGGGGGTCACTTCCCGCGGGTGCGGAGACGTGAACCGGATCCGTAGGTGCCCCCCGGCGAGCGCGTCGATCTGCCGGAGGAGCGCAGCGAAGGTGGTCCGGGGCTGGAGCGTCTTCCCGTAGGCGTTCACGGTCTGCCCGAGCAGGGTCACTTCCTGGTAGCCCTCTCGCAGGAGGTCCTCCACCTCCGCCAGGACATCCGCGACCGGACGGCTCCGCTCCCGCCCCCGGGTGTAGGGGACCACGCAAAAGGTGCAGAAGTAATTGCACCCCTCCATGATGTTCACGAACGCGCTGACCCGGCTCTGCCGCAGGGGCGGGGGCGTTCCCACGTAGGTGGGCATGGGCTCGGTCGGCCGCAGGCTGACCGGGAGGCCGGGCCGCTCCAGGAGGAGCGCCGGCACCTTCAGCATCTGCCCCGTCCCCAGAACGAGGTCAAGGCTCGGGAAGCGGCGCTGGAGGGCCGCCCCCGTGAGCTGCCCGAGGCATCCTGTGAGCCCGATCTTCACGTGGGGGCGCTCGCGCTTGAGGGCCTGATACCTGCCCAGGAGGCTGTAGACCTTCTGCTCTGCCTTTTCCCGGATGCTGCACGTGTTCAGGAGGATGAGGTCCGCCTCCTCGGCCGAGGGCGCCTCCCGGTACCCGGCGGCGAGGAGCGCCCCGGCCATCCGCTCCGAGTCCGCCTCGTTGGCCTGGCATCCGAACGTGACGATGTGAAACGTCGGCATGATCAGTACAGGTGGCAGGAGACCCAGTGGCCTCGCTGCACCTCCCGGAGGACCGGCTCTTGCCGGTCGCAGGGCTCGAACCGCTTGGGACAGCGGGTATGGAAACGGCACCCGCTGGGGGGGTGGAGGGGGCTCGGAGGGTCCCCCGCGAGGAGAATCCGCTCCCGCTTGACCGTCGGATCGGGGATCGGGATCGCCGACAGGAGCGCCTGCGTGTACGGGTGGAGCGGGTTCCGGTACAGCTCCCGGCTCTCGGCCAGCTCCACGATCTGGCCCAGGTACATGACGGCAACGTGGTCGCTGATGTGCTCCACGACGCGCAGGTCGTGCGCGATGAAGAGGTAGGTGAGACCGAATTCCTCCTGGAGGTCCTGGAGGAGGTTCAGGACCTGGGCCTGGATGGAAACGTCCAGGGCCGAGATGGGCTCATCGGCGATGATGAGGGAGGGGCTCACCGCCAGCGCCCGGGCGATCCCGATCCGCTGGCGCTGGCCGCCGGAGAACTCGTGGGGATACCGCTTCATGTGGTCGGGACTCAGGCCCACCTTGCGCAGGAGGTCCGCGATCCGGTCCCGCCGCTCCGCCCCCCGCGCCAGCCGGTGGATGACCATCCCCTCCCCCACGATCTGCTCCACCGACATGCGCGGGTTCAGCGAGGAGTACGGGTCCTGGAAAATGATCTGCATCTGGCGGCGGAGGCGCCGCATCTCCTCCCGACTAGCGTCGAAGACGGAGACGCCGTCGAAGACCACCTTCCCCGCCGTCGGGTCCAGGAGGCGCAGGATGCAGCGGCCGGTCGTGGACTTGCCGCAGCCCGACTCGCCCACCAACCCGAGCGTCTCGCCCTTCCGGAGGCTGAAGGAGACCCCGTCCACCGCCCGCACGAGGCCGGCCTGCCCCCAGAGGAGGCCCCGGCGGACTCGGAAGTACTTCTTCAGGTCGGTGACGGCGAGGAGCGGCGCGTCCATCATTCTCCCGGGCCCTCAGGCGAAGATGCAGCGGGCACGGTGCTCTGGGCTGACGGCCCGGAGCTCCGGCTCCCCCGTCCGGCACTCGGGGACCGCCAGCGGGCATCGGTCGCTGAACCGGCACCCGCGCGGGAGTTCGAGGAGGCTCGGGACCAGCCCGGGGATCGCCTGCAGGCGCTTGCGGCCCCCCGCTCCCTTCTCCAGCGTCGGGATCGAGGCGAGGAGCCCCTGGGTGTAGGGGTGTCTCGGGTTCGCGAAGAGGTCCCGGACGGGCGCCTCCTCCACCACCCGCCCGGCGTACATCACGACGACGCGCTGGGCCGTGTCGGCGATGACCCCCAGGTCGTGGGTGATCAGCATGACCGCCATCCCCAGTTCCTCCTTCAGCCGGACGAGGAGCTCGAGGATCTGCGCCTGGATGGTGACGTCCAGGGCGGTCGTGGGCTCATCGGCGATGAGGAGCCGCGGCCCGCACGCGAGGGCCATGGCGATCATGACCCGCTGGCGCATCCCCCCCGAAAGCTGGTGCGGGTACTCCCGCGCGCGGCGGTCCGGGTCGGGAATCTGCACCAGCCGGAGCATCTCCACCGCGCGGTCCCAGGCCGCCCGGCGGGAGAGCCCCTGGTGGAGCCGGACCCCCTCGGCGATCTGGTCCCCTACCGTGAAGACCGGGTTCAGGGACGTCATGGGCTCCTGGAAGATCATGGAGATGGCGCTCCCCCGCATCTTCCGCATCCGCTCGGAGTCCAGCCCGAGGAGCTCCGTTCCCTCGAAGATGATCCGGCCCCCCACGATCCGCCCCGGGGGATCCGGCACCAACCGGAGGATGGAGAGGGCCGTCACGGTCTTCCCGCACCCCGACTCTCCCACCACCCCGAGCGTCTCCCCCGGCGCGATCCGCAGGGAGACCCCGTCCACCGCCCGCACGATGCCCGCATCGGTGAAGAAATAGGTCTGGAGGTTCTCGATGCGCAGGAGGTCGCTGTTGCTGCCAGCGGGTCCCATTGGTTAGCGGCTCAGGCGCGGCTCCAGGAGGTCCCGGAGGCCATCGCCGGTGAGATTGCACCCGAGAACGGTCAGGGTGATCGCCAGGCCGGGGAAAATCACCAGCCAGGGTTTTACGGTAAGGTAGACCGCTCCTTCAGAAAGGAGGGAGCCCCAGCTCACCGCGGGGGGCTGGACTCCCAGCCCCAGGAAGGAGAGCCCCGCCTCAGCCAGGATGTTGCTGGCCACCCCGAAGGTGGTCGAAACCAACAGGGGGGCGAGGCAGTTCGGGAGGAGGTGCCGCGCCAGAATCCGGAGATCGCGCGCCCCGAGCGCGTGGGCCGCCGCCACGAACTCCCGCTCCCGAAGGGTCAGCACCGCTCCCCGGATCAAGCGAGCCACCGTCGTCCACTGGACGGCCGTGAGGACCAGGATGATCGCGACCAGTCCCGGCCGGTCCAGGACCGCTACGGCCGCGATCGCCAGGACCAGCGTGGGGAAAGCCATCACCGCATCGGTGACCCGCATGAAAACGGCGTCTATCTTACCAGCGTAAAACCCGGCGAGCAAGCCGACTGCCGTCCCCACCGCACCGGTGAGGAGCGCCACCGCGAACCCCACCAGGAGCGAGACCCGGGACCCGTGCAGGATCCGGCTGAGCAGGTCCCGCCCGAGGAGATCGGTGCCCAGCCAGTGCTCCCGCCCCGGGGGACGGAGGCTTCGGCTGGCCAGGTCGCTCGGCACGCGGGCCGGATCGTAGGGGGCGAGGACCGGTGCCAGCAGGGCGGCCGCCAGGACCCCGAGGACCAGGATGCTGCCGGCCAGCGCCCCCCGGTGCTGCAGCAGCCCTCCCCTCCCCTCCCGCCTCACCGCCTCTCCCCCGCCAGCCGGATGCGGGGATCCGCCAGCACGTAACAGCAATCGACCAGAAAGTTCGCCGCCACATAGATGAGGGCGAAGAGGAGGGTGGCCCCCAGGACCACGGGGAGGTCGCGGTTCGCCACCGCCGTCACCAGCAGGCGGCCGAGGCCCGGCCAGGCGAAGACGGTCTCGGTCAGGGGTGCGCCCACCAGCAGGTCTCCGATCCCGATGCCCATGAGGGTGAGGATGGGGAGGCTCGCATTGCGCAGCCCGTGCTTGAGGAGAACCACCCCTTCCCGGAGCCCTTTGGCCCGGGCGGTCCGGAGGTAATCCTCCCGGAGGACCTCGAGGAGGCTCCCGCGGGTCATCCGGGCGATGTAGCCGACGTGCAGCGCCCCGAGGGCGAGGGCGGGCAGGACCAGGTGGCGCCAGTCTCCGTCCCCGTACCCCGAAATCGGGAACCAACCGAGCGTCACGGCAAAGAGGAGGATGAGAATCATGCCGAGCCAGAAGACCGGGGTGGAGATCCCCAGGAGGGCCACGGTCATGATGGCGGCGTCCAGCATCCGGCCGTGCGTGACGGCGGAGGCGACCCCGGCCGCCACTCCCAGCAGTGCGGCGAGGCCCATGGCGGCGACCGCCAGGCGCACGGTGGCCGGGAGGCGCTCGACGATCAGGTCAGCCACGGGCACCTGCTGGCGAAAAGAGCGCCCCAGGTCCCCTCGGAGGAGCCGGCCGAGGTACCGTCCGTACTGGACCCAGAGGGGGGCGTCCAGGCCGTAGTCGGCCCGGATGCGGGCGATCGCCTCGGGGTCCCCCCGCTGCCCCATGGCGGCCCGCACCGGATCCCCCAACGCAACAGCCTGCAGGGCGAAGACGATGAGCGTGAGGCCCAGGAGGACCGGGATGAGCTGGAGCGCCCGGCGGACGGCGAAGGGAAGGAGCCCCATGCATCACTCCGCGAGCCAGACCAGGCGCATCTGCACCAGGCTGACGGTGGGCGAGGAATCCATCGGGGAGAGCTGCTCCAGGAGGTTCCGGACCGCGGGGTGAACCAGGAGGTCGGTGCTGTAATAGTTCAGGAAAATCCAGGGCGCATCCTCGACGATCCGCCGCTCGGCCTGCTGGTAGAGGCGGACCCGCTCCGCCTCGCCCATGGTCCGGTCCGCGCGATCCAGCAGGGCGTCCACCTCCGGGTTCCGGTAGCGGCTGGTGTTCCCGCGGGCCCCGATGTTCCTGCTGTGGAAGAGGACGGTCAGGAAGTTCTCCGGATCCGGGTAATCGGCGATCCAGCCCATGCGGTGCATCTGGGTCTGCCCGGCGTCCACCAGCTTGAGGTAGGCCGGCCAGTCGAGAGCGGCGAGCTCGACCTTCACCCCGACCTCGGCGAGCTGCGCCTGGACGAACTCGGCGAGCCGCCGGTTGGTCAGGCTTGTGTTGTAGTGGAGCGCAAGCGGGGGGAGTCCCTTTCCCTCCGGAAAGCCCGCCTCCGCGAGGAGCTGCCCCGCCCGGGCCCGGTCGAAGGGATACCCGGCCAGACCCCCGCTGTAGCCGGGCATCCCCGGGGGGAGGATGCCGGCGGCGGGCTTCACCCGCCCCTCCATGATGACCCGGGCGAAGGCCTCCTTGTCCACGGCGTGATTGAAGGCCTGGCGGAGTTTCCGGTTCCCGGCGAACGGCGGGACCTCCACGTTCAAACGAACGGCCTGGATCCCCAGGATGGACTGGGAGTGCAGCCGCCCCCGCAGGGCCGGGTCCGCCACGATGGACTGATAGAGCCCCGCCGGCACGTCGCTGTGGTGGAGGGTTCCGGCCTTGAACTCCTGGAGACGGGTCAAGTCCTCGGGGATGATCCGGAAGACGATCCGATCCAGGTGCGGGCGCCCCCGGAAGTAGTCGGGGTTCGCCGTGAGGACTAGCCGGTCATCCCGCCGCCACTCCGTCAGGCGGAAGGGGCCCGTCCCGACAGGACGCGTAGAGAAATCGGCGCCCGCCTGCTCCACCGCTTCCCGGGGCACCACCATGGCCGCCGGGTAGGCCAGGAGGGCCAGGAAGGGCGGGAAGCGCTCCCCCAGGCGCAGCTCCAGGGTGTACCGGTCCCGGACTCGGATCCCCTGGACATCTGCGGTTTTCCCCCCCAGAAAGTCCGTGGCCCCCTCCAGTCTGTCCAGGATCCAGGTCCGTTCCGACTTCGTCTTCGGGTCCAGGACCCGGAGGAAGCTGTACCGGAAATCCTCCGCGCTGACTTCCCGCCCGTTCTGGAACCGGACACCCTTCCGGAGGAAGAACCGGTAGGTCCGGCCGTCCGCCGCAATCTCCCAGCGCTCCGCGATGGCCGGGCGGACCCGCATCTGCGGGTCGAACTCCACGAGGCCGTCGAAGAGCTCCGAGACGACCGCGTGGGAGGTCGTGTCGGTCACGTGCGCCGGGTCCAGCGAGGGGGGATCCGAAGGGCCCAGCGAAAACTGATAGGCCCCGCCCCGACGGGGGCTCTCCCCGCCCGCAGGGAGCGCCACTCCCAGCACCAGCCCCACGGCCAGGACAGCCGGGGTCCATCCTGCCCCGATCGCGCGTCTCATGCGTCTGCTCCCCGCCACTCTTCCCCTACGCGCGCAGCCTGGGGTCCAGGGCGTCCCGCAGGCCATCGCCCAGGAGGTTGAAGCCGAGGACGGAGACCATGATCGCCGCCCCCGGGAAGAAGAAGGCCCACCAGGCCCCGCTGGTGAAGTACTTGTAGCTGTCGGCCAGCATCGCCCCCCACTCGGGGGTGGGGGGCTGGGCCCCCAGACCGAGGAATCCCAGCGCCGCCGCCTCGAGGACGGCGAAGGCGATCCCGAGCGTCGTCTGCACCATGAGCGGGGGCAGGGCGTTCGGGAGGAGGTGCCGGAACACGATCCGGAGGTCGCTCCCGCCCAGACCCTCGGCGGCGACGACGAACTCCTGCTCCTTCAGGGAGAGGACGGCCCCCCGGGCGATCCGGGCGTAGAACGGGATGGACACGAGGCTGATCGCGATAAGCGAGTTCCGGAGGCCGGGGCCAATCATCGCCACGATGGCGATCGCCAGGAGGGTGGCCGGGAAGGCGAGGAGGATGTCCATGCAGAACATGAGGGCGAGGTCCACCCAACGCCCGGCGTAGCCCGCCAGGAGGCCGAGGAGGGAGCCGGCCACCGCCGCCACCGCCACCGAGCCCAGGCCGAGGCCGAGGGAGACCCGGGCCCCGTGCAGGACCCGGACCAGGATGTCCCGCCCGAGCGTGTCGGTCCCGAAGGGATGCTCCCAGGTCGGCGGCTGGAGGCGCATCAGGAGATCGGAATCCACCTCGGGCCGGTAGAGGTGCAGGAGGGGGGTCAAGATCGCGAGCGTGGCCACGACTACCACGATCACGAGCCCCCCCCGGGCTACCGGGTTGGCGATGAGCCGCCTCCAGGCCTCCTGGAGCGGCGTCCGCCCCCGTGCGGCAGGGGGGGCGAGAACGAGCTCAATCGTACGCGATGCGGGGATCGACGACGGCATAGAACAGATCCGTGCCAAGGTTCACGAGAACGAAGACGGTCCCAATGAACAGGGTCGCTCCCTGGACGATGGGGTAATCGCGTGCCTGGATCGCCTCGTAGACCCAGAGCCCGATCCCCGGCCAGGAGAAGATGGTCTCGGTCAGGATCGCCCCGGCCAGCAGATGCCCCACCTGGAGCCCGATCACGGTGAGGATGGGGAGGAGCGCGTTCCGCATCGCATGGCGGAGGACCACCGCGCGCTGGGGAAGGCCCTTCGCCTCGGCGGTCCGGATATAGTCCTGGGAGAGCACCTCGAGCAGGCTCGCCCGGGTCATCCGCGCGATGATGGCCAGCGGGATCGTGCCCAGAGCGGCCGCGGGCAGGATCAGGTGGCGGAGGGTCGAGCGGAGCGCCGGCGGGTTCCAGGTCAGCAGACTATCGAGGAGATAAAAGTTCGTCACCGGCGCAATGACGACGTCGGTGTCGAGACGGAAACCGGTGGGGAGCCACCCGAGCTCGACGCCAAAGAACCAGGCCAGCATGAGGCCGAGCCAGAAGATGGGCATGGAAACGCCGGTGAGCGCCACCAGCCGGGACACCCCATCGAAGAGGGAGTTCCGCCAGACCGCGGAGACGATCCCAACCGGGATGCCGACGGCCAGAGCGAGGAGGATGGCGGAAAGGGCCAGCTCCACCGTCGCCGGGAAGCGATGCACCAGATCGGCCAGGACCGGGTCTCCCCGGATGATGGAGATCCCCAGGTCCCCCTGGGCGACCTTGCCCAGGTAGATGAAGTACTGCCGGTAGAGGGGCTCGTCGAGCCCCAGCTGGGCGCGGACAGCCGCGACGCGCTCGGGCGTGGCCCGCTCGCCGAGCATCGCGACCGCGGGGTCGCCCGGGATCAGGTGGATGAAGCTGAAGACCAGGAGCGAGATCCCGACGAGGACGGGGAGGATGGTCAGGAACCGCTTGACCGCATAGGCGCCCACCGCGTCCCCGTCCCCGTCGGCTCCGCTCCGCCCTACTCCACCTGGACGGTATTGAAGTACTCGGTGTTGGTCGGGTTCGGCACGTACCCCTTCACCTTCTTCGAGAAGGCGAGCGGGGGCTGGTTGTTCGCGATGAAGATCCGGGCCACGTCGTCGTGGATCATCTGCTCGGCCTTCCGGTAGAGCGCGGCCCGCTTCCCCTGGTCCGTCAGCCGCTGCGCCTGGAGGAGAACCTCTGCCAGGTCCTTGTTGCTGTAGAACCCCTCCCGGGAGGCGCCGGGGCTGCAGAAGAAATAGCAGACGAAGTTATCGGGGTCCCCGTTATCCCCGGTCCACCCGAGCATGTAGAGAGGGAGTTCCCCCTTCTTCCGCTTGTCCAGGTAGGCGGACCAGTCGATCGTCTGCAGCTTGACCGTGATCCCCGCCTTGGCCAGGTCCGCCGCGATCGCCTCGGCGATCTCCTTCGGGTTCGGATAGTAGGGCCGGGAGACCGGCATGTACCAGAACGCGAGCGGCTCCTTCCGGCCATCCTCCCAGGTGATCTCCTGGAGGCCCTGGGCGAAGCCGGCCTCCCTCAGGAGGGCGCGAGCCCGGTCCCCGCTGTACGGGGAGTCCTTCAGCTCCTTGTTGTACCCCCAGAGGGGCGGCGGCTGGAACTGGTTCGCCGCCAGCCCGGTCCCGCCGTAGAGCGCGCTCACGATCCCCTGTTTGTTGATGGCGTGCGCGACCGCCATCCGGACCCGCTTGTCCTGGAACTCCTTCACCTTGTAGTTGAACGCGACGTATCCGGTCGTGTTGGTGGGCCGGAGCAGGATCTGGAGATTCGGGTCCGCCCGGACCACCCGTACGTCATCGGGATTCAGCCCCTCCATCCCATGGATCTCGCCGGCCTTCAGCGCGGCCAGGCGCTGCGAGGAATCCTTGATGTTCCGGATGACGACCCGCTGGACCTTTGCCGCAGCCGGCTTGTCCCGGTAGGCCGGGTTCGCCTCGAGGATCACCTCCTGGTTGGGCTTCCACTCCACGAATCGGAAGGGCCCGGTCCCCACCGGGTGCTTGCACGACTCTGTCCCCCACTTCTCGATGGCCGCCGGGCTGGCGAGGACGAAGGTAAACATGGCGAGGTTTGCCAGGAAGGGGCCCTGGGGGTCCTTCAGCGTGAACCGGACCGTCGCGGGGTTGACCGCTTCCACCTTCGTGATGAGGCTCTGATCGTCGAAGCCGCCGAACTGGCCCTCGTAGTACTCGAAGGTCTGCCCCGCCTTGAGCTGGTTCTCGTGCTGGGGGTGCTTGGTGAAGCGCCAGCGCTCGAAGTTCCAGACCACCGCCTTCGCGTCGAAGGGGGTCCCGTCGTGGAACTTCGCGTTCTTCCGGAGCGTAAACGTCCAGACGGTCCCGTCGGCGCTCACCTCCCAGCGCTCGGCGAGGGCGGGGACGACCTCGGTGGTCGCGCCCTTGTACTTGGTCAGGCCTTCGAAGATCTGGTTGGTGACCTTGCCCGAGATCCCGTCGGTGATGATGGCCGGATCAAGGCAGACCGGCTCTCCCTGGGCCCCCATGACGAAGGTGGAGGCGGCCAGGGCCGACGGCGCGGGGGCCGCTACGGTGAGAACACCGGCCAGCAGGCAGGGGATAAGTGGACGCACGCATCGTCTCATGGCTTCTCTCTCCTTCTCGAACTTCGATGGCTTCAGAACGCCGGGTGCGGAGATGCGCCAGGACTCAGCGGAGCTGCCGGAGGGCCGCGCCCATCCGGTTCACCCCCTCCAGGATGGTCTCCATCGAGGCCGCGTAGGAAAGGCGGAGGTGCAGGTCGCTCCCGAACTCCGCCCCCGGCACGACGGCGATTTTGGCCTCGTCCAGGAGGAATTCCGCCAGGTCCGCCGAGGTTCGCAAGGGACGCCCGCCGGCTCGCCGCCCGAGGCAGCCCGACACGTTCGGGAAGGCGTAGAAGGCCCCCCCGGGGAGGACGCAAGAGACCCCGGCCAGCCCGTTCAGGGCACCCACGATGGCGTCGCGGCGCTGGGCGAAGGCGGCCCGCATTGCGCGGACGCAGTCCTGGGGGCCCGTGAGGGCTGCCACCGCCGCCCGCTGGGCGATAGAGGTCGGGTTCGAGGTCACCTGGCTCTGGAAGGTGTCCATGGCCCGAATGACCTCGACCGGCCCCGCCGCGTACCCGACCCGCCATCCGGTCATCGCATAAGCCTTGGAGAGGGAGTTCACCACGACCGTCCGCCGCTTCACCTCTTCGCCCAGGGCGGCGATGCTCACCGCCTCCCGCCCGTCGTACGTGAGCGCCTCGTAGGTCTCGTCGCTGATCACGGTCAACTGGCGGGCGACGGCGAACGCGGCGATGGCCTCCAGGTCCCTCCGGTCCAGCACCGCCCCCGTCGGGTTGCAGGGGCTGTTCAGGATCAGGCCGGCCGTCCGCTCCGTGCAGGCGGCCTGAAGCTGCTCCGCCCGGACGCGGAAGCCGTCCGACTCCGCCGTCGGGACGAGGATGGGAACGGCGCCGGCCAGCCGGATCTGTTCCGGGTACGAGACCCAGTAGGGAGCCGGAACCAGGACCTCGTCCCCCTCCTGGAAGAGGACCATGCAGAGGTTGTACAGGGTGTGTTTCGCCCCGCAGGACACCATGACATGCTCCCGCCGGTACTCCACCCCGTTGTCCCGCTTCAGCTTCAGGCAGACGGCGTCCTTCAGCTCGTCGATGCCGGCCGTGGCCGTGTACTTGGTGAATCCCTCCTTCAGCGCCTGGATCGCCGCGGCCTTGATGTGCTCGGGGGTGTCGAAGTCGGGCTCTCCCGCCCCGAAGCTCAGGACGTCGATGCCCTCGGCCCGCATCCGCTTCGCCCGCGCCGTGATCGCGAGCGTGGGGGATGGGCTGAACGCTGCCGTGCGGACGGCCAGGCGCATGCGCGTGATCCTCCCTACCCCCGGCCCACGCGGCGCCGGCCCGTGGCCCGACCCCGCCCTGCCCGAAGCTTCTCTGCCAGCATCTTCTCCGCGAGGGCGGGGACCAGGCCGCTCACCGCCCCCCCCAGCAGGGCGATCTCCTTCACCAGGCGGGAGCTGAGGTAGCTGTAGGCCTCGTGGGGCATCAGGAAGACCGTTTCCACGGTCTCCGCCAGGCGGCGGTTCATCAGGGCCATCTGGAACTCGTACTCGAAGTCGGAGACCGCCCGGAGCCCGCGGATGATGACCCTCGCCCCCTGGGCACGGGCGTAGTCCACCAGGAGAGTGTCGAAAGCGGCGATCCGGACCCCCGGCAGGTCCCGGGTGGCGTCCCGGACGATGGCCATCCGTTCCTCCGCGGTGAACAGCGGGGACTTCTCGGGCTTGGCGGCGACCGCGACCAGCACCTCGGCAAAAAGGCGGCGGGCGCGCTGGAGGATGTCCAGGTGGCCATTGGTGAACGGATCGAACGTCCCGGGGTAAATGGCGACGGCGGCCATGGCGTCCCTCACCATAAAGGAAGGGAGCCGCTTCTGCAAGGAAATTCAGGTGCTTCGGGCCACGGCAGGCTCCTCCGCATAGAACAGGAGCGTGCTGTCGCCGTGGCGCCGGGCGCGCGCGCAGGCGAGGGGGGGAAGCCGCTCGGGGAGGACGAGGCGGGAGGAGACTTCCAGGACCAGGAACCCTTCGGGGAGGAGGAGTCCGTGCCGGCCCACGGCCCGCGCCGTTGCCTCGGCCAAATCGCTCCCGTAGGGCGGATCGGCCAGGATGAGGTGAAACCGTCGGCGCCGGCGGCCCAGCGCTCCCAGGGCCGCGACTCCCTCCATGCGGAGGAAGCGGCAGCGATCCCGGCACGCCAGAGCCTCCGCGTTGGCCCGGGCCGCTCGCAGATAGGCGGGATTCACCTCCACCAGGGTCGCGGTGGCCGCCCCACGGCTCAGCGCCTCGAGGGCGAGCGCCCCCGTCCCCGCGTACAGGTCGAGCACATCGGCTCCCTTCACCCGGGCCCCAAGGATGTCGAACAGGGCCTCGCGCAGCAGCTCGGAGGTCGGCCGGAGGTCGAGGCCCGAGGGGACGCGCAGGCGCCGCCCCCGCCAGGCTCCGCCCACGATGCGGATGGACCCCCGCATCACCCGCTCCGGAGGGGGGCGAGTGCCCCGGCCCAGCGCGTCCGGAGGGCGAGGAGCAGCCGTGCCCGGACGTCAGGGTCGAGGGCCGCCCCCTCCTTCGCCACGGCCGCGGCATCCTCCCGGGCGGCCTTGAGGAGCAGGGGGTCGCTCACCGACCCGAAGGCCAGGGGGGGGAGACCGGCCTGGCGCGTCCCCAGCAGGTCCCCCTCGCCCCGCAGGGCGAGGTCGGCCTCTGCCACGGCAAAACCGTCCTTGGCCGTGAGCAGGGCCTGGAGGCGGGCCAGCCCCTTCTCCGTGGGGATCGGGCTCGGGATGAGGTAACAGACGCCCGGCTCCGCTCCGCGCCCGACGCGGCCCCGGAGCTGGTGGAGCTGGGCGAGGCCGAACCGATCGGCCCCCTCCACCACCATGACGGTCGCGCGGGCCACATCCACCCCCACCTCCACCACGGTCGTCGCCACCAGGACGTCCAGGCCCCCCTCGCGGAAGGCGCGCATGGTGGCCTCCCGTTCGGCCGGGCGGAGCCTCCCGTGCAGGAGGCCCAGGCGCAGCCCGTTGAGAGCGCCCTTCCGCAGCGCGGCCAGGTGAACCTCTGCCGCAGCGGCTGCCTGCGCCTCCCCCGCCTCGCCGGGCTCGATCTGCGGGCAGACCACGTACGCGGCATGACCTCGGGCCACTTCCGCCCGGATCCGGACCGCGGCCTCCGGGCGCCGTTCCGCAGGGAGAATCTCCGCGGCGACGGGGCGGCGGCCCTGGGGGAGCGCTTCGAGGGCGGTCAGGTCCAGATCCCCGTAGAGGCTGAGCGCCAGGGTGCGGGGGATCGGCGTGGCGCTCATCACCAGCAGGTGGGGGTGGGGACCCTTGGCCGTCAGGCTGAGCCGCTGCAGCACGCCGAACCGATGCTGCTCGTCCACGATGGCAAGGCCCAGGCGGGCGAAGCGGACATCCGCCTCCAGCAGCGCGTGCGTCCCCACCGCCACCCCGATGGCCCCGGTCGCGAGCCCCTCGAGGGCAGACCGGCGCTCGGGTCCCCGTTGCCCGGCCCGGAGGAGGGCCACCCGAATCCCGGCGGGGGCCAGGGTCTCCACCGCCCGCCCGGCGAGCTGCTCCGCGAGCAGATCGGTGGGGGCGATGAGGGCCGCCTGCGCGCCGGCGGCGACGGCCCGAAGGGCAGCCAGCAGGGCCACCACCGTTTTCCCGGATCCGACCTCGCCGTGGAGAAGCCGGTGCATCGGACGGTCGCGGGCGAGGTCGGCCGTGATTTCCTTCACCGCCCGCTCCTGGGCTGCCGTAAGCGCGAAGGGAAGCGCCCCGCGCACCGGGGCTTCCCGCCCCGGATCCGCGCGAAGCGGGAGGGCGGGGAGGCGCACCACCTCTTCGCGCCGGAGGGCCAGGCCGAGAGCCAGGAGGAAGAGCTCTTCATACGCCAGGCGGCTGCGGGCGGCGGCCGCCTCCTCGAGCGAGTCGGGCAGGTGCAGGGCGCGGAGGGCGCGGGGAAGGGAAAGCAGGTTCCGGGCGGCCAGGACTGCTCCCGGGAGAATCTCCTCGACCGCCTCGGCGCTCCCCTCCGCGAGGGACGCGAGGAGCTTTCGGAACCAGCGCCGGGGGAGCCCCTCCGTCCCCGGGTAGATCGGCACCAGGGCCGGACGCCCGTCCACGACTTCCGCCGGCTCCAACACCTCCCATTCGGGATTGGCGAGGGCAAGGGGGTACGCGGGGGCCAGCGTCCCGGTGAGAAGCACCCGGACCCCCCGCGGGAGGCGGCGGGCCAGGTACGGCTGGTGGAACCACCGGATGATCGCCCGGGCGGTCTCGTCGGAGAAGAGGGCCTCGCAGGTGACGGTCCCGTCCCGGCTCCGGGTGACCCGCACCCGCTCGAGGCGGCCGGCGAGGGTGACCGGTTGCCCGGGACGGGCGGCGCCGAGCGGGACGAGTTGGCGTAACTCGTACCGGAGCGGGGGGAACCGCAAGGCGTCTCCCACGGTGCGAATACCGAGGCGGCCGAGCAGGGCAGCCCGCTTCGGCCCCACGCCCGGGAGGTGCCGGACGGAGGTAGAGAGGGCAAAAAGGGCTTGCCTTCCCGGTGGACGTTCCCTATGATGCCTGGGCGGTCTGGCGTGACCCATCAGGAGGGAGATGCGGTGGGAACGACCCGGTGTGAACTCTGCGGGAAGGGACCGATCGTCGGCCACCAGATCAGCCACGCCCACAACGTGAGTAAGCGGCGGCAGTATCCGAACATCCAGCGGGTCCGGGCCAGGGTCGGGGGCGCGACCCGCACCATCGCCGTCTGCACCCGCTGCCTGCGGTCCGGCCGGGTGGCCAAGGCGAGCTAACCCCCAACGAATTTTGCCTCGTGCTCACCCGACGGCTGGGGTGCCGGGCCAAATGACGCGCATCACGAGGCCCGAGGGAGGAGGCGGCCGGAGGCGTACGCAGTTCGTACGCTCCGGACCGCTGACGACCGAGACCGAAGTGAGGCGACGTCAGTTGGCCCGGCGCTAGCTCCCCCGGATCCGCTCCACCCCCACCACCCCGGTCACCTTCCGGACCGCCTGCATCGCGGCCTGCAGCTGTTTCAGGTCCGTCACCTCCAGGACGAAGGTGTTGACCCCCTTCCGCTCTTCCGTCACGCGGATCTCCGCCTGGGCAATGTTGACGTTGGTGGAAGAGATCGCGGACGAAATGTCGGCGAGCAGCCCCGGCCGATCCTGCCCGATGGTGACCAGAACCTTCACCTGGTGTGGGGTCTTCTGTTGCTCGGCCCACTCCACCCGGATCCGCCGGGCCGGATCGTAGGTGAGCCCGTCCGCGTTGGGGCAGTCCGCGGTGTGAATGGTGACGCCCCGCCCCCGGGTGATGAAGCCCACGATCTCGTCGCCCGGGAGCGGCGTGCAGCACTTGCCGAACCGGACCAGGATGTCATCCACCCCCTCGATCCGGATCCCCTCATCGGTGACCCGGGGAGTCGCCCGGCGCTCGCGGGGCTCCCGTTCCTTTGCCGCCTCGGCCTCCGCCAGGGCCTGCTCCTCCTCCGGCAGGAGCTTCCCCACCGCCTGCCGGGGGGAGATCTTCCCGTAGCCGACCGAGGCCAGGAACTCCTCGACCGTCCCCAGCCCGTACCGCTCCACGACCAGGGCCAACCCCTCGGAGGTCAGGAGCTGAGCCGGGCTCTTCCCGAGCTTCCGGATCTCCCGCTCCAGGAACTCCCGCCCCAGCGTGACACTCCGCGTCCGCTCCGTGTTCTTCAGCCAGGCTCGGATCCGGCCCCGAGCCCGCGGGGTGTGGACGATCTTCAGCCAGTCTTTGCTCGGGTGCTGCTGCGGGGAGGTGACAATCTCGACGATGTCCCCGTTCTGGAGCTCGTAGCGGAGGGGGACGATCCGGCCGTTCACCTTGGCCCCGGCGCAGTGGAGCCCGATGTCGGTGTGGATACCGAACGCGAAGTCCACGGGCGTGGCGCCGCGGGGGAAGGCCTTCACGTCCCCCTTGGGGGTAAAGACGTACACCTCGTCCGGGAAGAGGTCCACCCGGACCGTGTCCATGAACTCCCGGGGATCCTTCAGATCCCGCTCCCAGTCCAGGAGCTGCCGGAGCCAGACGAAGCTCTTGTCGGCTGGGTCCAGGTGGGCCTTTCCCTCCTTGTAGGCCCAGTGGGCCGCGATCCCCTCCTCCGCCGTGGTGTGCATGTCGAGGGTGCGGATCTGAATCTCCACCGGCTCCCCCCGTGGGCCGATCACGGTCGTGTGGAGGGACTGGTAGCCGTTCGATTTGGGGACGGCGATGAAGTCCTTGAAGCGGCCCGGGATCGGCTTCCAGAGGGTGTGGACGATCCCGAGGGCGCCGTAGCAGTCCTTCACGCTGGCCGTGAGGGCCCGGACGGCGGTGAGGTCGTAAATTTCGTCGAAGTCCTTGCCCTGGTTCTGCATTTTCTTGTAGATGCTGTAGACGTGCTTGGGCCGGCCGGTGATCTCGGCCCGGATCCCCACCTCGGCCAGGCGGCCCTTCAGGATGGCGATCACCTCGTTGATCTCCCCCTCCCGCTCCGCCCGTTTCTTCGCGACCCGGCCCTGGAGGTTGCGGTAGGCCTCCGGGTCGAGGTAGCGGAGGGCCAGATCTTCCAGCTCCCCCTTGATCCGGGCGATCCCCAGGCGGTTGGCCAGGGGGGCGTAGATGTCGAGGGTCTCCCGGGCGATGCCCTGCTGCTTCGCTTCCGGGAGGGGGTCGAGCGTCCGCATGTTGTGCAGCCGGTCGGCGAACTTGATCAGGATGACCCGGATGTCCCGGGACATGGCCAGCAGCATCTTGCGGAAGGAGTCGGCCTGCCGGTCCTCGCGGGTGGCGAAGGGGAGCTTGCTGATCTTGGTGACCCCATCCACGAGGCCTGCCACCTCGTCCCCGAAGAGATCGCGGATCTCCTCGATGGTGGCGCGCGTGTCCTCCGCCGCGTCGTGCAGGAGCCCGGCCGCAATGCTGCTCACATCCAGGCGAAGGTCCGCCAGGATCTCCGCGACGGCAAGGGGGTGCGAGAGGTAGGGTTCCCCGGACCGGCGTTCCTGCCCGCGATGCGCTTTGGCGGCGAAAACGTAGGCCCGCTGAATGGGCGTCAGGTCCGTATCCGGCGCGTAGGTCTGGACCTTGTCGAGGATGTGCTCCAGGCGGACCATAGCCGGGGGTGAAACGGGGGGGGCGGGGGGGGCGTCAGCCTCGCGCATAGTCCGAAAGTACCACAAGATACCTCCGAAATCTATGGAGCCCCAGGTAGAGGGCCCCTGGAGTCCTCTTTCAGCTATCCTGTTTAATAGCATATATTGAAGCTACTTACAGAAACTATAATAATAGAGAGCATTAAGTCCTACGCCTGCTCACCCAGGTAGGCCCGACGGATGTCTTCGTTGCTGAGGAGCCCTTGGGCCGTGTCCTCGAGGACGATCCCGCCGGTCTCCATCACGTACCCCCGCCCGGCGATCGACAGGGCCATATAGGCGTTCTGCTCCACGAGCAGGATCGTCGTCCCCTGGCGATTGATGTCCAGAATGGTGTCAAAAATCTGCTCCAGGAGGATGGGGGCCAGCCCCATGGAGGGTTCGTCCAGGAGGAGGAGCTTCGGCCGCGCCATCAAGGCCCGGGCGATGGCCAGCATCTGCTGCTCCCCGCCGGAGAGGGTCCCGGCCACCTGCTCCCGCCGCTCCTTCAGCCGGGGGAACAACGCGTAGACCCGCTCCAGGTCGGCGGCCACCCCGCCGTCCCGGCGGGCGTAAGCGCCCATCTCCAGGTTCTCCAGCACGGTCAGCCGCTTGAAGATCCGCCGACCTTCGGGGACATGGGCGATGCCCCGCTCGACGATCTCGTGAGGCGGGAGCGCGTTGAGCACCTCCCCCGTCAGGCGGATGGCCCCCTCCCGGGGACGGAGGAGGCCAGAAACCGTCTTCAGGGTGGTGGTCTTCCCGGCGCCGTTGTTGCCCAGCACGGCAACGATCTCTCCCTCCTTGACCTCCAGGGAGATCCCCTTCAGGGCGTGAATCTTCCCGTAGTAGACGTGGAGGTTGTCCACCTCAAGCACGGGCCTGCGCCCCCTTCTCCGCCCCCGTGCCCCAGCGCCGCCGCCCCAGGTAGGCCTCGATGACCCGAGGGTCGTTCTGAACCTCTCGCGGCAGCCCTTCGGCGATCTTCACCCCGTAGTCCAGCACCGTCACTCGGTCCGAGACCTCCATGACCACGCGCATGTTGTGCTCGATGAGGAGGATCGTAAGGTGGAACTCGTTGATGAACCGACGCAGGAGCCCCATGAGGACCACCGCCTCCCCGTGGCTCATCCCCGCCGTGGGCTCGTCCAGGAGCAAGAGCTTGGGGCCGGAGGCGAGCGCCCGGGCGATCTCCAGCCGGCGCTGGTCCCCGTAGGGGAGGTTCTTCGCCAGCTCCTCCTCCTTCCCGGCCAGCCCCACGGTCGAAAGGATCTCCTGGGCCCGCCGCCAGGCCCGATCCTCCTGCCGGTGGAAGCGCCCGTTGCGGACCAGCACGTCGGCCAGACCCAGGGGGATGCGGCTGTGCATCCCCACCAGCACGTTCTCGATGACCGACATCTCGGCGAAGAGACGGATGTTCTGGAAGGTCCGGCAGACCCCCAGGGCGGTGATCTGGTCCGGCCGGAGGCCCAGGAGCGACCGCCCCTCGAAGGCGATGCTTCCCCCTTCCGGCGTGTAGATCCCGGTCAGGACGTTAAAGAACGTGGTCTTCCCCGCGCCGTTGGGCCCGATGATGCTGGCGATCGTCCCGGGCTCCAGGGCGAAGTCCACATCGCTGATCGCCACCAGGCCCCCGAAGCGCTTGGTGACCTTCCGGGCCTCAAGCACCGCTTACCTCGTTGCCGCCGGGGC
Source organism: Candidatus Methylomirabilis sp. (assembly GCA_036000645.1). NCBI lineage: Bacteria > Methylomirabilota (SeqCode) > Methylomirabilia (SeqCode) > Methylomirabilales (SeqCode) > Methylomirabilaceae (SeqCode) > Methylomirabilis (SeqCode) > Methylomirabilis sp. (SeqCode). The sequence continues at coordinate 1,172 of DASYVA010000219.1, read as the reverse complement.
TTAGCTCGCGGCGGCGGCGCCGCGACGGGAGGATCCCCTGGGGGCGGTAGATCATCATGAGGACCAGGATCACCCCGAAGACCATTCGCTCGTACTTGGCGGGCTCCAGCTGGGTCGGGAGGCTGGCCAGGGGAAAGGAGCCGACCAGGGGGATCCAGATCTCGGTCCCGGCGCTTCGGAGCTCGTTCAGCCAGAGGGAGATCCCCTTGAGCACCTGCAGGTTCAGGACCGTCACGATCGTGGCCCCCAGGATGGCCCCCGGGATGCTCCCCATCCCCCCCAGGATAATCATGGCCAGGACGCCGATGGATTCCAGGAAGGTGAAGGACTCGGGATTGATGAAGAACTGTTTGGAGGCGAAGAGGACCCCCATGACCCCTGCGAAGGATGCCCCGCAGGCGAAGGCCAGAAGCTTCATCCGGACCAGGGGGATCCCCATGCTGACCGCTGCCAGCTCGTCCTCCCGGATCGCCGTCCACGCCCGGCCGATGTGGGAGTCGTCCAGTCGCTGGGTCACCAGCGTGACCGTCACCACCACCAGCAGGACCAGGAAATAGAAGTAAAGAGGGTACAGGACGTAGGGGCTGGCCTCGAGCCCCAGCGTTTGCAGGACCGGCTGGAAGAACAAGGGCGGGCGCTGGATGGGGGTGATCCCCTTGGGGCCGTTGGTGATGTTGATCGGCTTGTCCAGGTTGTTCGCCAGGACCCGGACGACCTCCCCGAACCCGAGGGTCACGATGGCCAGGTAGTCCCCGCGGAGGCGAAGGACCGGGAGCCCCAGGAGGATGCCGGTCATCGCCGCCACCAGAACCCCCAGGATCATGAAGACGAAGAACCAGGCCGGCGACAACGGGAAGGCCGAGGCGGCGCTGGTGAAGATCTCCGCCGCCTGCCGGGAGCCGAAGATGGCCCACAGGTAAGCGCCCACGGCGTAGAAGGCCACGTAGCCCAGGTCCAGCAGCCCCGCCAGACCCACCACGATGTTCAGGCCCAGCGCCAGCGCCACGAAGATCCCCACCTGGGTGGCCACCTCCAGATAGTAGCCGTTCACCGTCCCCAGGAAGGGCATGAGAAGGCCCAGGACGACCGCCCCCAGGGTGACCTGGGCGGTCCGGCCGATGTCGGCGTAGTAGATGACCAGGAGACAGGCCTGGAACAGGAGGAAGGCCAGG
>DASYVA010000218.1 GCA_036000645.1 Candidatus Methylomirabilis sp. | reverse complement strand
GCGCTGGCCTTCGCCCTGGCCGGCGCATCGCTGGGGGTCCTGGGGAAGCAGCAACGCGGGGCGCGGCTCCGCCGCCTCGCAGAGGCGAGCGCGGGCATCGTTGCCCTGATCGGGGGGCTCACCCTCATTGAATACCTGCTCGGGTGGGACCTCGGCATTGACCAGACCCTCTTCCGGGAACCGCCAGAGGCGATCGGAACCGGGGCTCCCGGGCGGATGGCGCCCACCACCGCCCTCAACTTCCTTCTGCACGGCGCGGCGCTCTTGCTGCTGGATCGCCCGGAGGGGATGCGCGTGAGTCAGGCTTTCACACTGACGGCCGGCGCCATCGGCCTGCTGAACCTCCTCGGGTACGCCTACAGCATCCCGGCCCTCTACGGCCTCCCCAACGCCACCGACATGGCCGTGCACGCGGCGGCTGCCTTCCTGGTCCTCAGCCTCGGCCTCCTCTGCGCGCGCCCCGAGGGCAGGCTCATGGCGCCGCTGACCAGCCCGAACGTGGGGGGGGTGATGGCCCGGCGGCTTCTCCTCCCCGCAACGGGCGGTCTGCTGCTCCTGGGATGGTTTACGGTGCTCGGGGAGAAAGCGCACCTCTATGACACCGGGACCGGGACGGCGCTCCTGGTGCTGGCGAGTGTCAGCCTCGTGGCGCTCCTCGGGTGGCGGTATGCCGGGGCGCTCAACCGGATGGAGGCCGAGCGCCGGCGCACGCAGGCGGATCTCGATAAGGCGTACATCGAGGTAGAGGCGCAGGTCGAAGACCGCACCGCAGATCTGGTCACGGCCACAGACGCCCTCCGAAAGGAAATCGCCCAGCGGAAGGGGCGGGAGGAGGTGCTGCAGGCCTCGGAGGCGCAGTGGCGCCTCCTCTTCGACAGCAACCCCCACCCCATGTGGCTCGTGGACCACGAAACCCTCGCCTTCCTCGCCGTCAACGATGCGGCGGTCCTGCATTACGGATTCTCCCGGGACGAATTCCTCGCCATGACGATCAAGGACATCCGTCCCCCCGAGGACGTCTCCGCCCTCCTCGGGCATTTCGAGACGGTGGTGAACGAGGCAGTCGCTTCCGGACAGGAGCTGGTTCCCGCAGGGGTGTGGAGACACCGGAAGAAAGACGGGACACTCATGGACGTGGAGATCACCTGGAGTCCTCTCGTCTTCCGGGGGCGGGACGCCAGCCTCGTCCTGGCAACCGATATCACGCACCGCAAACGGGCAGAGGAGGCGTTGCAGCGGGCCCACCGGGATGAGGAGCGCCGGCGCCAGGAGGCCGAAGGCTTCGCCACGCTCATGAAGGAACTGGCCACCTCGCTGGAACTGGACCACGTCCTGGCCAGGATCGTGGACCAGGCCAAGCTGCTCGGCCAGGGCGATCTGGCGTTCCTCGTGCTGGCCGAAGCGAATGGCCAGGCCCTCGCCGTCCGGGCCCACACCGGGGCCGTCTCTGCGACGCTGCCGGGGCTGATGTTGCCCAGGGGCCGGGGGATGGCGGGGAAGGCCCTGGAGACCGGAACCCCTCAGGTCACCGACAGGCTCCTCGAGGATCCCCTCTTCTCCCACGACTTCGATCCGGTGGCTCGGGCAGAGGGGACCGTTACACAGGTGGCTGTTCCCATCACCCACGAGGGGAGGCCTCTCGGGGTCCTCCTGGCCGCTCGCCGGACGCCGCGGCCCTTCACGATGGGGGACATCCAGCTCCTCACCCGGCTGGCCGACGCGGCCAGCCTGGCCTGCCACGATGCCCTCCTGTACCAGCAGGCCACGAGCCGCGCGGCCGCCCTCGAACGCCTCTGGCAGGTGGGCCAGGCCCTCCTCCATCCCCTCAGCCTTCCCGAGACCCTGAAGCGGATCGCCCAGGCCGCCAGCGAGCTGCTCCACACCGAGCACGCGGTCCTCACCCTCTGGGACGAGGCCGCCCAGCTCCTCACGACCGCAGCACGGATAGGCGGGGAGGACCAGCAGCTCCTTCGCGAGTTCCGCCTCGGGAAGGGGGTGCACGGGACCGTGGCAGCGACGCGCCGCCCCTTGCTCGTGAACAACTACGCGGCCTTTCCCGCCCGAGTCCAGGAACTCAGCACTATTCTCACTGCCACCGTCGTCGCCCCGCTCCTCATCGAGGGCCGCCTCATCGGCACCCTGGGCGTGTACGCGACGACGCCGGCGCGGACCTTCACCGCCGAGGACCTCCGCCTCCTCGAGCTCCTCGCCCAGCCGGCCGCGAGTGCCCTGGAGAATGCCCGGCTGCACGGGGCGGCGGTGCGCCGTGGGGAGGAGCTGGGGGCGGTGCTGCGGGCCACGCAGACGGTCATGGCCGGGCTGGATCTCCAGGTCATCCTCGAACGGATCGTCGGGGAGGCCTCCGTGATCGTGGGCTTGCCGTATGTCACCGCGTTCCTGGTGGATCAGAAAGCCCGGGCCCTGCGGCCGGGGGCAGCGGCGGGGGCCGCCTTACCGCAGGGGTTCCGGATCCGCCTTGGAGAGAGCTTCTCGGGAACCGTGGCGGCGACCGGGAAGCCGCTGTTCGTGCCAGATGCCCGGAACGATCCTCGGAAAATCCTGGCAGAGCAGGAACGGGGATTCGAGTTCGTGAGCTACCTCGGCGTTCCGATCAAGGTCCGGGACGAGGTCGTGGGCGTGCTGGCTTTCTACTCGACCACCCCGTGGCACTCCGCCCCGGAGGAGCTGCCATACCTGAGCTCCTTCGCCGACCAGGCGGCCATCGCCCTGGAAAACGCCCGGCTGTTCGAGCAGGTGCGGGCCGGGCGCGAGCGGCTCAGGGCCGTCTCCCGCCGGCTCGTGGACGTGCAGGAGGCCAAGAGCCGCGAGCTCGCCCGCGAGCTCCACGACCAGATCGGCCAGATCCTCACCGGCCTCCAGCTCACCCTGGAGATGAGCGCCCGCCTCCCGGCCAGGGAGAGCAAGACCCGGATCGGCGAAGCCCAGGCGACGGTCCATGATCTCCTGACCCGTATCCGAGAGCTCTCGCTGGATCTCCGGCCGGCGATGCTCGATGACCTGGGTCTGCTCCCCGCGCTCCTGTGGCACTTCGAGCGCTACACGGCGCAGACTCGGGTGCAGGTGGCCCTCAAACACTCCGGCCTCGAGGGGAGGCGCTTCCCGCAGGACATCGAGACAGCCGCCTACCGGATCGTGCAGGAGGCCCTGACCAACGTCGCCCGCCACGCGGGGGTGAACGAGGTGGCGGTGAAGCTCTGGGCGGATCGGGACACGCTCGGCGTACGGGTCGAGGACCAGGGCAAAGGCTTCGAGCCGGAGGCGGTGCTGGCCAGCCACACGACAAGTGGCCTGGTCGGGATGCGCGAGCGGGCGAGCCTGCTGGGCGGGCACCTGACGGCCGAGTCCCGCCCAGGAACCGGGACCCGGGTGATCGCGGAGTTGCCCCTCGGCGAGCCCGTCGAGAGGAGAAGGCAGGAGCGGGGCGGATGACGACCATCGTGCTGGCCGACGACCACCACGTCGTCCGACAGGGGCTGCGCGCCCTGCTGGAGGCCGAGCCGGATCTGTCCGTCGTCGGGGAGGCCGCGGAAGGACTGGCCGTCATCGCGATGGTCGAACGCCTGAAGCCCAACGTCCTCATCGTGGACGTGATGATGCCCGGCCTTACCGGCCTGGAGGTGACGCGCCAGATCCGCCAGAAGTCCCCCCAGACCCGGGTGCTCGTCCTCTCGATGTACGCCAACGAGGCCTACGTGCTGGAGGCGCTGCGCCTCGGGGCGGCCGGCTACGTCCTCAAGGGGGCCAACGCCGCCGACCTGATCCAGGCCGTCCGCGAGGTGGCGGCCGGCCGCCGGTACCTGAGCCCGCCCCTCACCGACCACGCCATCGAGGCCTACGTCCAGAAGGCCCACGGGGCGCCCCTGGACCGCTACGAGACGCTCACGACCCGCGAGCGGGAGGTGCTGCACCTCGCCACCGAGGGCTTCAGCCACGCCGAGATCGCGGCCCGGCTCGGGATCAGCCCGCGTACGGCGGAGACCCACCGGGCCAACCTGATGCGCAAGCTCCGCCTCAAGACCCAGACCGACCTGATCCGGTACGCCCTCCGGCGGGGGATCCTCGCCGTAGAAGAAAGGTGATCGCGCAGTAGGCTCGTCCGCTCCGCTCTCCTCCTCCCGGCCATCCCCGGCCTCGGCACCTGAGTCCTGACGGATAGATACGAGCTTCCTTTTGCGAAAAATACGGGACTTTTGCGGGCGAACTCCGTAGGCCTCCGGATAGACAGCAAGCGCCTGCCCATTCGATACTTTGGCCCTTGTCCCTCCTTCCAGGGACCGGCCCGGTTCTCGGAGAGGAAAGCATGATGCCGATTTCCGTCCTGCTCGTGGACGACAATTCTACCTTCCTGCGCATTCTTCAAGAGTTTCTGCAGCAGCACCACCAGAGCGAGGTGACCGTGGTCG
>DASYVA010000217.1 GCA_036000645.1 Candidatus Methylomirabilis sp. | reverse complement strand
GGCCTCCATGGCCTTCTTCCGGTCGGCGTTCGGGTAGTCGGTGACGTACCAGCCGGTTCCCTTGAAGACCAGGGCCGGGGCCGACAGGAGCCTCTGCACCGGTCCGCCGCAGAGGACGCACGTCGCAACGTGCGCATCGGTCATCTTCTGGATGGCCTCGAACGTGTGGCTGCATGCTTCGCAGCGGTACTCGTAGATCGGCACCCGCAGACACCCCCTTTGGTTCGACCCGCGCCGTCCCGGCGGTCCCGGGGGCCGGCCGGCAAGCCAAAGACGATAGATAAAGCAGACGGGCTTGTTTGTCAAGGGCCTTCGCGGGGGAGGGATGGGGCGGGAGTACCCGGAGCGGCCCATCGTGGCCGTGGGCGGGATCGTGGTCCGGGACGGGAAGGTCCTCCTGGTCCAGCGGGGGCGGGCCCCGGGGGCCGGGCGCTGGACCATCCCCGGGGGAGCGGTCCGGGCGGGGGAGCGCCTCCAGGAGGCCGTGGCCCGGGAGCTCCGGGAGGAATGCGGGGTGGAGGTGGAGGTGGGGCCGGTCGTGGAGGTCCTCGACCGGGTCGTGCGCGACGAGGCCGGGGCCGTCCGGTTCCACTACGTGATCATCGATTACCTGGCCCGCTGGGTCGCCGGGGAAGCCCGGGCCGGCTCGGACGCGGTGGCAGCCCGCTGGCTCGACCGGGAGGAGTGGCTCACGCTTCCCCTCACCGACGGGCTGGCCCCGGTTCTCGACCGGGCGTTCGCGCTGGCCCGGGCAGCGCATTGACAGACCACCGCGGCCGTGGTAGCTTCCCATCACCGCTAGGGGTGGCATCGCTGAGAGCCCCGCGACCGCGCGGGGCAACCCTCAGGACCTGATCCGGGTAATGCCGGCGTAGGGAAGCGGGATTCGAGGCCGCCTCTCCCCCTAGAGGCGGCCCTTTGTGTTTGGGGAGCTCGATGCAGCTTCGGGTAAACGGCAAGACTCGGGTCGGCCGGGAGGGGCTGACCGTGACGGGCCTGCTCGACGACCTCCAGATCCACCCGCAGCGAGTGGCGGTGCAGCTGAACGGCGAGATCCTCCGACGGGAACAGTTCCCGGAGGTGGTCCTGAAGGATGGGGACACGGTGGAGATCATCACCTTTATGGCCGGCGGGACGGGGGAAGGAGGGGCCGCATGGTGACCCAGGACCCCCTCCGACTGGGCGGCCGGGAGTTCCGCTCCCGGCTGATCGTCGGGACGGGGAAGTATCCCGATTACGCCACGATGCAGCGGGCCCACGAGGCCTCGGGGGCCGAAATCGTGACGGTGGCGGTCCGCCGGGTGAACCTGGACCGCACGCAGGAGTCCCTGCTCAACTACATTGACGCGTCCCGCTACACCCTCCTCCCGAACACCGCCGGCTGCTACACGGCGGAGGACGCGATCCGGTACGCGCAGCTGGGCCGGGAGGTGGGCCTCTCCAACTGGGTGAAACTGGAGGTCATCGGGGACGAGAAGACCCTCTTCCCCGACACCGAGGGGCTGGTGCAGGCGACGCGCGTGCTGGTCAAGGAGGGGTTCGTCGTCCTCCCCTACACCAACGATGATGTGGTGGTGGCGAGGAAGCTCGAGGATGCGGGGGCAGCGGCGGTGATGCCGCTCGGGGCGCCCATCGGGTCCGGGCTCGGCATCCGGAACCCCTACAACATCCGGATCATCCTGGAGGCGGTCAAGATCCCGGTCATCGTGGACGCCGGAGTGGGGACCGCCTCCGACGCGGCGATCGCCATGGAGTTGGGCTGCGACGGGGTCCTGATGAACACTGCCATCGCCGGGGCAAAGGACCCGGTCATGATGGCCGCGGCCATGCGCCAGGCCGTCGAAGCTGGCCGCCTCGCCTTCCTCGCCGGCCGGATCCCGAAGAAGCTCTATGCCACCGCCTCCTCTCCGCTGGAGGGGATGATTGCCTAAGGCGGGGGAGGCGCCGTCCCCTCCCGACCCCAGGCGGTGGGGACTCTACGTCATCACCGACCGGCAGCAGACCGGCGGCCGGTCGCTCGACGCGGTCGTCGCGGAGGCCCTGGCGGGCGGCGCCAGGGCCTTCCAGTTGCGGGAGAAGGACCTGCCGGCCCGCGACCTCTGCCGCCTGGCGGAGTCCCTCCTGGCCCGGACCCGTGCGGGGGAGGCTGTGCTCTTGATCAACGATCGGGTGGACGTGGCCCTCGGCGTCGGAGCGGACGGGGTGCACCTGACGCGCCGGAGCCTGCCGCCGGCGGCGGTGCGCCCCCTGCTGCGACCTGGAATGCTCCTCGGGGTCTCCTGCCACAACAAGGAGGAGGCCGTCGAGGCGGTGCAGGGTGGAGCGGACTTCGTCCTCCTCGGCCCGATCTTCCCGACCCCTGCAAAGGCGGCATACGGTCCGCCTGCTGGGCCGGACCTCATCCGCCGGGTCCGGCCTGCGGTCCCGTGTGCGCTCCTGGCCGTGGGAGGGATCACCGCAGCCAACGCCGCCGAGGTCCTCGCGGCCGGGGCGGACGGGGTCGCGGCCATTTCGGCGGTGATGGCCGCCCCGGACGGGCGTGCAGCCGCACGGGCCCTGCTGGTGGCCGTCCGTCGCCCGCCGCGCCCAGTCTGAGGTCGCCCCTTGCGCGTCCTGGTGGACGGGTATAACGTCATCCGGCGTCTGCCGGAGCTCCGGATGGTGGAGCGGGCCGAGGGGCTCGCGGCGGGGCGCGACGCCCTCTGTGCGCGACTCCGGGCCTACCGGCGGGCGCGGGGGCACCCGGTGACCGTCGTCTTCGATGGCGCGGGCGGCGTAGGCGCATCCAGCGGGGCCGGGGGTCTGACGGTGTCTTTCTCCCGGGCGGGTGAGACGGCCGATGCCGTCATTGCGCGGCTCCTGGAGCGGGGCGGCAGCGGCGTCGTGGTTGTCAGTTCGGACGCGGCCGTGGCCGCCGCCGCCCGCCGCGCGGGAGCGGCCCCCATCACGGCCGAGGAGTTCGGGGCGCGGCTTGAGGCGGTTGCCCCCGGCGTTCTGAAGGAAAAGGAGTTGGACGAGGAGGCGCCGCCGGCCCCGGCCAAGGGGAAGGGCCCGAGCCGCCGGCTGCCGAAGGCGGAGCGGGCGCGCCGGGCGCGTCTGCGCCGGCTTTAGCAAGGTGCGGCTTCAAACGGGGTTAGCAGCTGGGCAAGGTACGGAAAAGTGATCGACCGGAAACTGTTGGGCTGGATTGTAATTGCGTATGCCGTTTTGACGTCAGGAACGGTCCTTGAGCTCCTGCGGGTTCTGCCCTGGCGACAGTTTAGATTGGACATCACTTCCAATGGCGTGCTTTGGGCTTACTTGTTGCTTGGAGGTATCGGGCTCGTTCTCCACCGGCCTTGGAGCAAGTGGCTTGTCATGTTCGCCTCCGGTGGCTCATTGGCCGCCGTGGCCATTCGGCTGGCAGTGCTTCGGCACGTAGAATCGGTCGCGGCGCACACGCGCTTCTTGGTCTGGACGGTGATCAGCGGACTGCCGTTCCTTCTTTTTCTGTTGGCAGCAATAACGCTGAAGACTCCACGTGCCGAACCGGCCACTGCGAGCGCAGTGCGCCAGCCGGACCCTGTCGCTACGAGGAAGAGATGGAGGTCTGATATAGCTTATGCCTCTCACATTTCCATCGTCCTGATGGCTAGTATCATGTACTTTGTAGAGCTTCTAGGAAAGGCGAGGATTATCGATTCCTCCGCATACCAGGGTTGGATAACGTTTGTAGGCATCTCGTTTGCCGTTCCGATCGCCATTGCTATGGTCGTTGCAGTTGCACTAGGTATTGTCTCTTTGTTCATCCGTCCTAAAGATTGGCGATTGCCCTTTCTGTCCGGGCTTATCGTTCTGTTTGTGGCTGTGTTCATATGGGAGGAACAGCGCCCGGCACCGGAGGTCTGGGTACACTATGTAGGAGTGGCATACATTGCGGTAGCCGCGCTTCTCGTGGTCCGATGGTATTTGTTCGCTCGTAGGGGAGTTGTCTAGTAGTTTGCGGCGGGTGCAAGGGCTGTATAAGTATCGCTGATTTCCAAGAGACCCTGACTGTCCGCGATGTACCTTAACGGCTACAGCTCTAGCGGTATCCGCGTCCAGAGTACCCAGGGCGGAGAGGGTGAGACGGGATGAGGACCGGCAGCGCGCGGGTCATTGATCTCCGGAGCGACACCGTGACGCTCCCCACAGAGGAGATGCGGGAGGCGATGCAGACAGCCCCCCTCGGGGACGACGTCTTCGGCGAAGACCCCACGGTGAACCGGCTGGAGGAGATGGCCGCGGCAAAGCTGGGAAAAGAAGCGGCTCTGCTCGTCCCCTCGGGAACGATGGGGAACCAGGTGGCCCTCCTCACCCACACGCGCCGGGGGGACGAGGTGATCCTGGAGGCGGACGCCCACATCGCCCACTACGAGTCGGGGGCTCCGGCGGTCCTCTCGGGCGTGATGCTGCGCCCCCTCCCGGGACGAGACGGCCTCCTGGCGCCGGAGCAGATCGAGGCCGCGGTGCGAACCCCTGACATCCACACGCCTCCGACCACGCTGATCTCCCTGGAGAACACCCACAACCGGGGGGGAGGGAGCGTGTACCCGCTCGCGACGCTCCAGGCGATCGCCGCCGTCGCCAACGCCCGCCGCATTCCAATCCACCTGGACGGGGCCCGCATCTTCAACGCTGCCCTCGCGTCGGGGGTCCCGGCCGGCGCCATCGCCGCCTGCGCCGATTCCGTGATGTTCTGCCTCTCGAAGGGGCTCTCCGCCCCCGTGGGGTCCCTCCTCTGCGGCCCGGCGGAGTTCATCGCGCGGGCGCGTCGGTTCCGCAAGATGGTGGGGGGGGCCATGCGTCAGGCAGGGATCGTGGCCGCCGCCGGCATCGTGGCCCTGGAGAAGATGGTGGATCGGTTGGAGGTGGATCACGCGAACGCGAAGCGGCTGGCGGAGGGCCTGGCCCGCATCCCGGGCGTGCTGCTCGACGCGAGCCAGGTTCAGACCAACATCGTGATCTTTCGACTCGCGCCCCCGCGGGCGGCGGCGGCGCTCGTGCGGGCCCTCACGACGGAGGGGGTCAAGGCCCTTGCCGTGGGTCCGGCCGCAATCCGGATGGTCACGCACAAGGATGTCGCGGCGGCCGATATGGACGTCGCCGTGGCCGCTGTGGCCCGGCACCTCGAGAGGGGCGGGACGGCCTGATCCCAAAAAACACGATGGCCGGCAGCGCGCGGGCACTGCCGGCCAGACCGGGGACGCGGGGGGAGGGGACGGCTAGCGCACGGCGCGCTTGAATTCCTTCCCCGGCTTGAACCGGGGGACTCGTGCGGCCGGGATTCGAATCGTCCTGCCTGTCTGGGGATTCCGGCCGTTGCGGGCCGCGCGGCGGGACACCTGGAATGTCCCGAATCCCACCAGCGTGACCTTCCTCCCTTTCTTTAATGAGTCCCGGATGCTCTTGAGCGCCGAACCGAGTGCCGTCTCCGCCGCCTTCTTCGTGATCCCCGCGTCCTTGGCCATCCGTTCCGCCAGATCTGCCTTGGTCATCCCCGGCCCCCTTTTCTCCGACGGGCGCGCGGCCTGAAACGGCTAGGGCTATATCAAATGGGCACGAGCGCTGTCAAGGGTGAGGCCCGTCCGCCGGCGAGCCGGGGGGCAGGCCTTACGGATCGAGACGGAACCGGCGGTCGAGGGAGCAGGGGCCAGGCCCGCCCAGGAGGAACAGGAGCCCTGTCGCCAGGAACAGCACGTCGAGTTCGTAGCCACCGATGAACTTCGTGACAAGAGGGTTCTTTACGTACAGGGTGGTCACCAACATCTCGATGACGTATCCGAGCGCGACCCAGCGGGTCAGGAGGCCGAGGGCCAGGGCGGCGCCGCCGAACACCTCCAGGATCATCACGAGGGGCGCGAACAGACCGGGCAGGGGAATCCCCACCTGGCCGAAGAACTGCGTGGCCCCTCCGAGGTTCATCAGCTTGGGCCACCCGTGGCCGATGAAGGCGATCCCGACGAGGACCCGCAGGGGGACGACCGCCCAGGGGGACCAGGGCCTGACCATCTGGCTCAGCATGTCGTTCCTCCTTCCCTTCTCGGTATCGGGGGGTGAGCATCTGCGGGGCGGCACGCCAACTTGGGTGGGCCCTGCCGCTCCCCCATCACCACCTGCCTAATCCCGGACGCGCGCCGGCGGTTCCCCGGACTCCTCGGCGGCGCGCTCGGCCCGTTTGCCCCCTCCGGCGGTCTCGCGCCCACCGGGCCCGGTTTGCCGCGCGAGCGCGTCGCGCCACGCCGCGAGGCGGCGCCGGATCTCCGCTTCGAAGCCCCGGTCCGTCGGCTCGTAGTAGCGGCGCCCCACGAGCGGGTCCGGGAGGTACTGCTGCGGGGTCAGGGCCTCTGGCGCATCGTGCGGGTAGCGGTAGCCCTTCCCGTAGCCGAGGCCGCCGAGAAGCGGGGTTGTCGGGTTGCGCAGGTGCAGGGGGACAGGCGCCGCCGTCGCCCGCTGGACATCCTCCATCGCCGCCCCGTAGGCGCGGTAGACCGCATTGCTCTTGGGCGCGGTCGCCAAATAGCAGACGCACTCGGCCAGCGCCAGGTCCCCTTCCGGCGAACCGAGGAAATGATAGGCCTCCTTCGCCGCCACGGCCACGGGAAGGGCCTGGGGGTCGGCCGTGCCGATGTCCTCGGTGGCGAACCGGACCAGGCGGCGGGCCAGGTAGAGGGGGTCCTCCCCGGCCGCCAGCATCCGCGCCAGCCAGTAGAGGCTTGCGTCCGGGTCACTTCCCCGGAGGCTCTTGTGCAGCGCGGAGATGAGGTTGAAGTGTTCCTCCCCGGCCTTGTCGTAGAGGAGGGCGCGCCGCTGCGCCGCCTCCTCGGCGATGGCGAGCGTGATGGTCCCCCCCGCCGGTCCCAGCAGGTCCGCCGCCACCTCGAGCATGTTCAGGGCGGCCCGGGCGTCCCCCGCCGCCTGCTGCACGAGGTGCTCCCGGGCGGCCTCCTCCAACCTCCGCGGGACGGCCCCGAGCCCCCGCTCCGGATCCGCCAGGGCCCGCGCGATCACCGCGCGCAGATCCGCCTCGGAAAGGGGGGTGAGCATGAGGACCCGGGCCCGGGAGAGGAGCGGGGCGACCACCTCGAAGGACGGGTTCTCCGTGGTGGCTCCAATGAGGAGGATGGTCCCGCGCTCGACGTGGGGGAGGAAGGCATCCTGTTGCGCCTTGTTGAACCGGTGGAGCTCGTCCACGAAGAGGATGACGCGCCCGCCTCCGGCGCGCCGCTGCCGGTCCGCCTCGGTCAGGACCGTTTTGATCTCTTTGATCCCGGCCGTGACGGCGGAGAAGGGCAGGAGCGGCGCCTTCAGGGCATCCGCGATCAGGAAGGCCAGGGTGGTCTTCCCGGAGCCCGGCGGTCCCCACAGGATGAGCGAGGGAAGGCTCCCCCGGGCCAGGGCCACCCGGAGCAGCTTCCCCTCACCCAGGAGGTGCTCCTGCCCCACGAACTCCTCGAGCGTGCGGGGGCGCATCCGGTCGGCGAGGGGAGCCATCCGGGACGCGGGGGGTCTTACGTCGCGGGCGAAGAGGTCCACCGGATCTTTCCGATGCGCGGTGCGCCGGGAGGGCGGGTCGGGGGAGCGGCGGGACGGGAGCGCCCCGAGGCCGGCGCGGCGCCGCTCAGCGCCGCGGGCCCCGGGGCGCCCGGCAGATTATTGAATCGTGAAGTTCTTGCTGGCAAGGACCTGACCCGCCTCCGTCACGGCCTCCACCTTCCAGGTCCCGGTCCACTCGGGCAGGATCGTCTTGCTGCTCCAGGTCCGCCAGGGCGAGCTGCCCACCTCGAGCCTCACCTCCGCCATGACCTGGTCCTGATAGGACCACCGGTGGGTAATCGTCGTGGGCGCCTCTGCGCCGCGCACTTCGGTAAAGTAGTAGACCGTCTGGATCGTCGGGGCGAAGACCTCGGCAGGATCCTGGGGCTCCCGGTCCATGACGTTGGCCGCCACGGCGTCCCGCGCCACCGAGAGGGCGGGCATCGGAGCCGGAGCCGCGGGTGCGGCGGGGGGCGCGGGGGCGGGGGCCTGCTGCGCCGACGCCGGGTGCAGCAACAGCCCGACCAGGAGCAGGGAGAGTACCGTTCGCCACACCAGTTGCATGATGTCCTCCTTTCGTCGTCTGGGGATCAGGGGCCGCACTCTGCCAGGAGGCGCTCGAGAGCCACCCGCGGGTCCGGGGCCGCCGCGATCGGCCGTCCCACCACCAGGTAGTCCGCTCCCGCCTCGAGGGCCTCCCGCGGGGCCAGGACCCGCACCTGATCGTCCCGGCCCGCCCACGTGGGGCGGATCCCGGGGGTCACGAGCAGAAAGCCTTTCCCGAGGGCCTCCCGGAGCGCCCGGACTTCCTGCGGTGAAGCCACCGCGCCGTCGAGCCCGGCCGCCTTGGCCAGGCGGGCGAGGTGGAGCACCTGCTCGGGGAGCGGCCGGGCCACGCCCGCCTCCTCGCGGGCGGCCACCGCGGAGAGGCTCGTGAGGACGGTGACCGCCAGCACCTTGGGTCGCCGCCCGCCGTCCCGGCTGGCCGCCGCCTCGACCGCGGCGGCCAGCATCGCCCGCCCGCCCGCGGCGTGGACGGTGAGCATGGCCACGTCCAGGGCGGCGGCGCTCCGGATCGCGCCGGCCACCGTCGTGGGGATGTCGTGGAACTTCAAGTCGAGGAAGACCTCCGCCCCCCGCGCCCGGACGGCCCGGACGATCTCGGGACCGGCCGCCGTGAAGAGCTGGCCCCCCACCTTGTAGAAGCGCGCCAGGCCATCGAGGCGATCCAGGAGCCGGGCGGCCAGCGCCGCGTCGGACATATCCAGGGCGACGATGACCCGCCGGGGCTCCACGTCCTTCCGCAGCCTCCCTTGACGCTCGTTTCGCCGCGACCCTATACTGCGCGGGGCGGGCGTGCTGAACTCAGGCTAGCACGATTCCCGGGGGGAGGCAACGCGCCCGGCCGCGGCGGCCGCGATGCTCGAGGTCATCATTCAGCAGGGGAGCCTGCTCGTCGCTGAGGCGGCGGCCATCGTGAACGCCGCCAACAGCCAGGGCTGGATGGGGGGTGGGGTGGCGGGCGCGATCAAGCGGGCCGCGGGGGGGGCGGTGGAGGAGGAGGCGGTGGCCGCCGCCCCCATCCCCGTGGGCTCGGCCGTCGTCACGTCCGGAGGGAAGACGCGCTTCCTCGGCATCGTCCACGCCCCGACGATGGAGCGGCCGGCCATGCGGATCCCGGTGGCGAACGTGGAGGCGGCCATGCGGGCCGCGCTCGAGGCGGCGGAGGCCAAGGGGTTTGCGTCGCTGGCCGTCCCCGGACTAGGGACGGGCGTGGGCGGTGTCGCGAAGCCCGCCGCCGCGGCCGCCATGTGCCGGGTCCTGCGGACCTTCCCGGCGAGACGCCTGAAGCGGGTGATCCTGGTGGACCTCGACCCCGGGATGGTGGCCGCCTGGCGGGATGCGTGGGCCGCGGCGGCGGCGGGCCGCCCGTGAAGCGGCGGGGCGTCCTGCTCGGTCTGCTCTTCGCGGGGCTGGCGATCCCGGTCTCCGCCGGGCCGAGTCCCGAGGAGATCATCCGGGCCGGCACCGCGCGGCTCCTGGACCAGGACCTGGCCGGCGCCGAGCGTGCCTTCGCCGGTCTGGCAGAGGGGCCCGCGGCCTTCACCCTCCCCTTCTTCCGCGGCCTGCTCACCGCTGCCCGCGCGGAGCAGGCGGAGGACCCGGCTCCGGCGCTGGACGCCTTCCTGGAGGAGGCGGCCCCCGCCTTCGAGGCCGCCGAGGCCGAGCGGGAAGCCCGCCCGGAGGACGCCCGCCTGCACCTCTTCCTGGGCATGGCCTGGGGGACCCGGGCCATGGTGGAGGGCGCCCGGGGATACTACCTGCCCGCCTACCGCTCGCTGCGCCGGGCTCTCGAGCGGTTCCGGCAGGTGAAGACCCTGGACCCGGCGCTGGCCGACGCCGATTACGGCCTCGGCCTCTACGCGGTCAGCGTGGCGCAGGTGACAGGCTGGCGCCGGCCGCTGGTGCATCTCATCCTGCCGGACGGGGACGCGGGCGAGGGCGAGGCCGCCCTCCAGCGGGCGGCGGCCGAGGGCCTCTTCACGGCGGACCTGGCCGCCGTCGCCTTGGTGCACCTCCTGGTCGGGGCGGACCGCTTCGCCGAGGCCCTCCCGTTCGCCGAGCGGCTGGGGGCGCGCTACCCCGGCAACCCCGACTTCGCCTTTCTCCTGGCCTTCCTCTGCGGCGAGACGGGCCGGCATGGCGAGGGGGCGGCCGTCGCGGACCGGATCCGTGTCGCGATGCGGGACGGCCGCGCGAACTACGGCCCCGAGCTCCATCCTCGCTATCTGCAGCTGCTGGGCAAGCTGGCCATGGACCGCGGGGAGTACCGGGCGGCCCTGACCCACTTCGAGCAAGCCTACGCCGCCCGGACCTCTCGCTCCGAATGGGTCGCGGCCTGGGCCGCCGCCCGGGCCGGCATGGTCCATGACCTGCTGGGAGAGCGGGAGGAGGCTGTCCGGCACTACCGGCAGGCCCTGGCCCTCGCGGGGGACGGGCCGGCCCATGCCGCCGCCCGGCGCCACCTCCAGGAGCCCTACCGGGGCCGGGGCCTCCCCCACCCCTGAGTTCCGCCCCGGGAGGGGGAATGACCGACCTCGCCGCCATCCGGGATGCGGCCGCCCTCCTGCAGGGTGTCGTCCACCGCACGCCCCTCGCCCCTTCCGCCACCTTCAGCCGTCTGGTCGGTGCTCCGGTCCGCCTGAAGTGCGAGAACCTGCAGCGGTCGGGCTCGTTCAAGGTCCGGGGAGCCTACGTCCACATCCGGCGCCTCCCTCCGGCGGAGCGGGGGAAGGGGGTGGTGACGGCCTCGGCCGGCAACCACGCCCAGGGGGTGGCCCTGGCGGCGGCGGCGGCGGGCCTGAAAGCGACCATCCTCATGCCCCGGTACGCCCCGATTGCCAAGGTGGTCGCCACGGAGGGGTACGGCGCCCGCGTCCTGCTCGAGGGGGAAACGTACGACGAGGCTGCCGACCGGGCGAGGGTCCTGGCGGC
>DASYVA010000216.1 GCA_036000645.1 Candidatus Methylomirabilis sp. | reverse complement strand
AGGGTTCCCCAGAGGGGCCGGGGGCCGGGGGCCGGGGGCGGCGCCGGCGACAGGACCCGGACCTTGTCACTTTGATGCTGGCGTTTGTATGAGTGCCTGGCGCGGCGGGAGGCGGCGCCCCGGGGGATGCCCCGGGGCGTTCCTGTTTTCCGGGTCCTCACTGGCGGAGCCGCGGGTCGAGGGCGTCCCGCAGCCCCTCGCCGAAGAGGTTGTAGGAGAGGACCGTGGCGAGAATGGCCAGTCCGGGGTACACGGAGAGCCACCAGGCGATCTCGATGTTGGCCTTGCCGTCGGCCAGGATGTTCCCCCAGGTGGGAGTCGGCGGCTGCACGCCGAGGCCGAGGAAGGAGAGCCCCGCCTCCGTCAGGACCGCCCCGGCCACCCCCAGGACGGCCGACACCAGGACCGGGACGAGGGCGTTCGGCAGGATGTGTCGGAACATGAGCCTCAGGTCCCCGGCCCCGAGGGCCCGGGCGCTCATCACGAAGTCCCGCTCTTTCAAGCTCAGGACCTCGGCCCGGACGAGCCGGGCCACCCCCATCCAGCCGGTGACGCCGATCACCGCCATGATCACGAAGATGCTCGGTTGGAGCATCGCGATGACGGCCAGCAGGAGGAAGAACCGCGGGAAGGTGAGCATCACGTCCACGATCCCCAACATGATGAATTTGTCCGCGGCCCCCCCGTAGTAGCCCGCCACGACCCCCACCACCATGCCGATCAGCATGGCGATCCCGACCGCCACGAACCCGACCGCCAGCGAGACCCGCGCCCCGTAGAGCATCCGGGACAGGACATCCCGGCCGATCTGGTCCGTTCCCAGGGGGTGCGCCTGACTCGGCGGCAGCAGGATCCGCTTCACGTCGTAGGCGGCGGGGTCGTAGGGGGCGACGAGGGGGGCGGCGATGGCCACGGCAGCCAGGAGGAGCACCACGGCTCCCCCGGCGAGGGCCAGCGGGTTCCGCCGCAGCTGGCGCCAGGCGGCGGCGAGACCGACGGAAGGGGGTGGGTGCCCCATGCTCACGCGCTCCGGCCCGCGATCCGGATCCGCGGATCCACGATCCCGTAGCACACGTCGGCCAGGCGGTTCCCGACGAGGGTCAGCCCCGCCCCGATCGTCAGCAGACCCATGACCACCGGGTAGTCGCGGGCGAACACGCTCTGGACGGCGAGCTGTCCCATCCCGGGAATGGCGAAGACGCTCTCCACGATCACGCTCCCGCCGATCAGTCCGGGCAGGGAGAGGCCCAGGATCGTCACGATCGGAAGGACGGCGTTCCGGAGGGCATGCTTGTAGAACACGACCCGCTCCGGCAGCCCCTTCGCCTGGGCCGTCCGGATGTAGTCCTGGCGGATGACCTCCAGCATGCTCCCCCGCATGAAGCGGGAGAGCCCGGCCAGGCCGCCGAACGCCCCGATGAAGATCGGGAGGACCAGGTGGGTGACGAGGTCCCAGGCCTGCGCCGCCGGCGCCAGGTACTCCCAGTTCAGGGAGCGGAGCCCGGAGATGGGGAGCCAGCCGAGCTGGACGCCGAAGAGGATCATCAGCAGGAGGGCCAGCCAGAAGTCGGGCGTGGCGAAGCCGATGAAGACGAAGACGGTGGCCAGCCGGTCGAAGAGACTGTGCCGGCGGACCGCCGCGAAGACCCCGAGGGGGACCGCGGTCAGGTAGATGAGGCAGATCTCGGCCAGGTTGAGCGACAGGGTGACCGGGATCCGCTCCCGGATCTTCTCCCAGACCGGGCGGCCGTCCGGGCTGAAGGAGCGGCCGAGGTCCAGCCGGACGAGCCGGTTCAGCCAGACCCCGTACTGGACGTGGAGCGGCTTGTCCAGGCCGTAGAGCTCGCGCAGGGTCTGGCGCTGCTGCGGGCTCTGGGTCGTCTGGAGCTCCTGCTGCAGGACCACCGGCTCGCCGGGCGCCAGGTGGATCACGAGGAAGGCCAGCAGGGTGATCGCGAGCATCTGGAGGGCGGAGACAACGGTGAGGCGGGCGACGTAGGCGAGCATGGCCTCAGCGGGTGTAGCGCTGCGCGTCCTGGGGAACGTACCACCGGATGAAGTTCCAGGCGAGGCCGGCCGGGGCCGGCTCGATGCCCCGGATCCGCGACGACACCGCCGTCAGGGCTTCCGGGACGTAGAGGAACACGAGCGGCTGGTCCTCGGCGAGGACCCGCTGGAACTCCCGGTAGATGGCGGTCCGGCGCTCCCGGTCGAAGGTCCGGCGGCCCTGCTCGAGGAGCCGGTCCACCTCCGGGTTGCTATAGGAAACGTGGTTGAGCTGGTCCGGGCCGGTCTTGCTCGAGTGCCAGATCTCGTACTGGTCCGGGTCGAGGCCGAGCCCCCAGCCCAGGATGATCGCCTCGAAGTCCCGCTTCCGGATGAACGTATTGATAAAGGCCGCCCACTCCACCACGTGGATATTGACGTCGATCCCGACTGCCTTCAGGCGCCGCTGGATGATCTCCGCCGTCTGGATCCGGACGCTGTTCCCCTGGTTCGTCCGGATCGTGAACCGGAACGGCTTCCCATCCTTCTCGAGGATCCCGTCGCCGTCCCGATCCCGCCACCCGGCCTCCCGCAGGAGCGCCTTCGCCCGATCTGGATCGTAGGGGAAGGTCCGCACCTGATCGGTGTACCACCAGGTCCCCGGCTTGTAGGGCCCGACCGCCTCCTGCCCGAGGCCGAGGAGGACCCCCTCGATGATCTCCTGCTTGTCGATGGCATGGGCGATGGCCTGTCGCACCAACCGGTCGGCGAAGCGCGGGTCCTTCAGGTTGAAGCCGAGGTAGGCGTAGGAGTTCGAGAGGTAGCGGTACTTCTCGAAGAACTTCGCGAAGGCCGGGTACTCCGTCTGCCGGCGAAACTGGAGGGGGGTGAGCCCGGCCATGTCCACGTTGCGAGCCTTCAGTTCGAGGAAGATGGTGGCGGGGTCGGGAATGATCCGGAGAACGACTCGGTCCAGGTACGGGCGGCCCCGGTGGTAGTCGGGGTTTGCCAGGACGACGACCTTCTCCTGGGTTTTCCACTCGTGGAAGCGGAAGGGCCCGGTCCCGATCGGGTGGCGGTTCTGGGGCGTCGTCCGGAGGTCCACACCCTTCCGCCAGGGCTCCTCCAGGATGTGAGCCGGGAGGACCCAGAGCGCCCACGAGAGGAGCGCGGGCGCATAGGGCCTCTCGTAGTGCACCCGGACGGTGTGGGGGTCCACGACCTCGAGCGAGGCGGCCTGGAGGAAGTCCTCGGCGTAGGCGGTCGGGGTTTTCGGGTCGCGCATGTACCGGTAGGTAAACTCCACATCCCGCGCCGTGAAGGGAGCCCCGTCGTGCCAGCGCACCCCCTTCTTCAGGTGGAAGGTGATCGTCCGCTCGTCCTTCGAGATCGTCCACGACTCGGCCAGCTCCCCCGTGAGGCTCAGGTCCCGGTCGGCCCGGACCAGCCCGTCGTAGATGAGGCTCCCCACGCTGTGGGAGGCGGAGTCGCTGGTGATGTTCGGGATGAGGCCGCTGATGTCCCCGATCGAGGCCTCGACGATCGTGTCCCCGTACGCCGGGGGGCCGGTCACGGCCCCGGGCGCCTCGGCGGAGGGGGCCTCGCCGCCGCACCCGGCGAGGCCGAGGATCAGGAGGCCGGCCGGCAGCCAGCGGGAGAGACGGCGGGCGGGGGCCATCACCTCTCCGGACTCACTTGGCCGGAGCGGCCGCCCCCGGCGCCGCCGGCGCCGGCGCGGGGGCCGGGGGAGCCGCGGGGGGCGTGGTCTCGGTCGCCGCCGCGGGCTCCTCCCGGATGACGGAGGAGGCGCGCCGCTCCCCGTGGTACAGGGTCAGGCTGAGGGAGGTGAGCATGAAGAGGATGGCGGCGATCGTGGTCACCTTGTGGAGGAGGGTGGTGGCGCCGCGGCCGCCGAAGACGGTCTGGCTGGAGCCCCCGCCGAAGGCGGCGCCGATGTCGGCTCCCTTCCCCGACTGGAGGAGGACGACCCCGATCAGGGCCACGGCCACCACGATGTGGAGGACCAGCAGCAGGACGTACATGGATGTGCTCTCCCTTCGCGTCGCGAGCCCGATGCGGCCGCGGCGGCCCCCGCGCCCCGCTCAGGCGGGACGGGTGGCTTCCACGATCCGGGCGAACTGCTCCGCCACCAGCGAAGCGCCCCCGACCAGGGCACCATCAATCTCGGGTTCGCGGAGGAGCCCCGCCGCATTCTCCGCCTTGACGCTCCCGCCGTACAGGATTCGGGTGGCGGGCCCGCCCCCCCGCTCCGTGAGGAGGCGCCGGAGGGCCCCGTGGATCTCCCGGGCCTGCGCCGGCGTCGCGGTCCGGCCCGTGCCGATCGCCCAGACCGGCTCGTAGGCCAGGACGAGCCGGCCGAGATCGGCGGCGGGCAGGCCCTCCAGGGCCGCCCCGACCTGCCGGGTGACGACGGCCAGGGTCTGCGCCGCATCCCGCTCGGCCACGGTCTCCCCGACGCACACGATGGGGGTGAGCGCCGCCGCGAGGGCCGCCCGGACCTTCCGCTGCACCGTCGCGTCCGTCTCCCCGAAGTGCTGGCGCCGCTCCGAATGCCCCAGAATCACGAATCGGCAGCCGAGGTCCACCAGCATTCCGGCGGAGACGGCGCCGGTGAAGGCCCCCTCCTTCTCCCAGTGCATGTCCTGCGCGCCCAGCGCGATGCCGCTCCCCTGCAGAGCCGCCCCCACCGCGGGAAGGGCGGGGAAGGGGGGACAGACGGCCACGTCGACCCCGTCGCGCCCGCCGGGGCGGTCGAGCCGCTGGCGGAGCTCGCGCGCCAACGCGGCCCCCTCCGTGGGCGTCTTGTACATCTTCCAGTTGCCGGCGACGAGCGGGATCCGCGCCATCACTGCTTCTCCGGAAGGGCGGCGATCCCCGGGAGCTCCTTCCCCTCCAGGAACTCCAGCGAGGCCCCGCCCCCCGTGGAGAGGTGCGTCATCCGGTCGGCCACGCCTGCCACCTTCACCGCGGCGACCGTGTCGCCGCCGCCGATGACGGACGTCGCCCGGGACGCCGCCACCGCGGCCGCGACCGCCATCGTCCCGGCCCGGAAGGGTGGGAGCTCGAAGACCCCCAGCGGGCCGTTCCAGAAGATGGTCCCCGCGCGGCCGATCTCCTCCGCGAACTGCGCGATGGTCTCGGGGCCGATGTCCAGCCCCATCCAACCGGCGGGGATCCCCCGGAGCGGCACCACTCCCGTCGGGGCGCTCGCCTCCACCCGCTCCGCGATGACGTGATCGCTGGGGAGGCAGAGGCGACCGGGGCGGGCCCGGGCCAGGATGTCCCTCGCCACCTCCAGCCGGTCCGCCTCGACGCGGGAGGCCCCCACGGGAATCCCCTGGGCCGCCAGGAAGGTGTAGGCCATCGCCCCCCCGATGAGGAGCGCGTCCACCCGGGTGAGCAGATTCCGGATGACCCCGATCTTGTCCGAGACCTTCGCCCCCCCCAGGATCGCCACGAAGGGGCGGCGGGGGGTCTCCAGGACCTGGCCCAGGTACGTGAGCTCCCGCTCCAGGAGGAAGCCGGCGGCGGCCACCGGGGCGAAGCGGATGACGCCGACCGTGGACGCGTGGGCCCGATGGGCCGCCCCGAAGGCGTCGTTCACGTAGACGTCGCAGAGGGCGGCCAGCGCCCGGCTGAAGGCCTCGTCGTTCCGCTCGTCCCCGGCGTGGAAGCGGGAGTTCTCCAGCATGAGGACGTCGCCGGGGCGCATGCGGGCCGCGGCAGCGGCCACCTCTTCCCCGACGCAGTCCCGGGCTACGGGGACCGGTCGTCCCAGCAGCTCCCCCAGGCGCGCGGCCACCGGCGCCAGGCTGAGGGCACTGTCCGGCTTCCCCTTGGGCCGGCCGAGATGGGAGAGGAGAAGGAGCCGGGCCCCCCGGTCCAGCGCGTGCCGGATAGTGGGAAGCGCGGCCCGGATGCGGCTGTCGTCCGTCACGGACCCGTCCCGGAGCGGAACGTTCAGGTCCAGCCGGAGCAGGACCCGCTTCCCCGCCAGGTCCAGGTCGCGAATGGAGAGCTTGGCCACAGGCTTCCCGTCAGAAGGGCCGGATGCTGACCGCCGTGAGGCCTCCTCCCGCCTCCTTCCGGAACTTCACCAGCACGGTCCCCCCGGCTGTGATTCCCTTGAGCTGCTCCGCCGTGGCCCGGAACCGCACCGCGTCGCCGGTCTCGGCGTCCCGGATGGCCAGCAGCCCCCGGGTCCCGTCCAGCTCCGTCACCTGCCCGATGTGCCCATCGGGCCCCGCCGCCGGTCAGGCCCGGGCCGGCCCCGGTCCCACGGTGAGCAGGGCCGCCCCGAGTGCCGCCGCCAGCAGGCCGCGTGTCGCCCATCCCATCGGTTCCCCCTTCCCCTTCGTCGCGCCCCCCCCTCAGCCCCGCTTGGCCAGGTAGAGGAGCAGGTCGCGCACCCGGCAAGAGTAGCCCCACTCGTTGTCGTACCAGGCCAGAACCTTCACCATGGTCCCGTCGATGACGCTCGTGGAGGGGGCGTCCACGATGGCGGAGAGGGGGTTCCCGTTGAAGTCCACCGAGACGAGCTCCTCCTCCTCGACCCCCAGGATCCCCCGCAGGTCCCCCTCCGCCGCCTTCCGCAGGGCGGCGTTGACCTCCTCCACCGTCACCACCTTCTCCGTCTCGGCCACCAGGTCCACGAGCGAGACGTTGGGGGTGGGGACCCGGATGGCGATGCCGTGCAACTTCCCCTGCAGCGGCGGCAGGACCAACCCGATGGCCTTGGCGGCGCCGGTGGCCGTGGGGATCTGGGAGAGACCGGCCGCCCGCGCCCGGCGCAGGTCCTTGTGGGGCAGATCCAGGATCTGCTGGTCGTTGGTGTAGGCGTGGATGGTCGTCATGAACCCGTGCCGGATGCCGAAGTTGTCCAGCAGCACCTTGGCCACGGGGGCCAGGCAGTTGGTGGTGCAGGAGGCGTTGGAGATGATCCGGTGCCGGGCCGGGTCGTAGGCCTTCTCGTTCACCCCCAGGACGACCGTCACGTCGGGGTCCTT
The DNA here is from genome assembly GCA_036000645.1 of Candidatus Methylomirabilis sp. Classification (NCBI taxonomy): domain Bacteria; phylum Methylomirabilota (SeqCode); class Methylomirabilia (SeqCode); order Methylomirabilales (SeqCode); family Methylomirabilaceae (SeqCode); genus Methylomirabilis (SeqCode); species Methylomirabilis sp. (SeqCode). The sequence continues at coordinate 17,911 of DASYVA010000216.1, read as the reverse complement.
CGCCGGCGCCGAGATGATCACCTTCCGCGCCCCCGCTTCCAGGTGCTTGGACGCGCCCGCCCGGTCGGTGAACCGGCCCGTGGACTCGACCACCACCTCCACCCCCAGGCTCTTCCAGGGGAGCCGGGCCGGGTCCTTCTCCGCCAGGACCTGGAGGGTCTTCCCGTTGACCACCAGGCCGCCCTCCTTCACGTCCACCGTCCCCTTGAAGGCCCCGTGGACCGAGTCGAAGCGGAGCAGGTGCGCCAACGTGCGGGCATCCGTAATGTCATTGACGGCGACGAAGTCCAGGCCCGGATCGGTGCACCCTGCCCGGAAGAAGTTCCGGCCGATCCGCCCGAACCCGTTGATGGCGACGCGTAATGCCATGCCTCCCCTCCTCGCGGTGGCGCGGCCGCCTCGCGGGGCGGCGCTGGCGCGGTTCGTGTCCCTTCCCCTACTATACGGCCCAGGCGGAGGGCGTCAACCCCCGGGGCCCTCGCGCCCCGGCTCGGCCCGACCCGTCGCCGGCCCCAGTCGGAACAGCTCGGCCCGCACGTAGCTGCCGATCTGGGCCTGCGCTTCCTCCGCCAGGTCCTCGAACCGGATGCCCACACCCCCCTCCTCCCCCTCCGTCGCCTCCCGGCGCCAGACGACCCGCCCGGCGACCTCAAAGAGATGCGGCAGGCCGGGGAGGATGAACTGGAGGTGCAGCAGTTCGCCCGCCTCCAGGGCCTCCGGCGTGGCGAGGAACATGCCGGTGGCGCTGATGTTGGCGATGACCGCCTGAAGGCGCCGCTCGGCCGCCCGGACGTTGACCGGGACCCCCGCAGGGGCCCGCAGGAACGCGCGCTGATCGGCCCGCTTCGGGTACAGGATCCCGCCGACCCGGTAGACGAGCTGGTCCCACACCAGCCGCTTGTCCTGGATCCCCACCACCTGCAGGCCCCGGAGGCGGTCGAGGACCCGGCGGGTCTCCGCAGCGATCGTGACGGCCAGGATGGGGGGGCGCCCCTCGAGGGGCCGGGCTTTCAGCCAGGCGTAGAGGCCGTTCGCTTCGGCACCGTGCATCTGCAGATCCAGGACGAGGAGGTCGAAGGGCGGCCCCGCCTCCAGCTGCCGCTGGGCGGCCGCCGCCCCCGCCTCCTCCACGACGTCGTACCCCGCTGCCCGGAGCAGCTCGCCGATGATCTGCCGGTAGGCCTCCGCCTCCTCGACCACCAGGACCCGCTTTGGGGTCTCCATCCGTTCGTCCCCCTCCCGCTCTCAGGCCACACGGGCCAGGGTGTACACCCCCACCGCGGCGGCGCCGGCCCGGCGGAGCACCCGGGCACACTCCTCGGCGGTGGCCCCGGTGGTGAAGACGTCGTCGATGAGGAGCAGGCGCTTCGCCCGGATCCCGCGGGGAGTGCCCCGGACGGCGAAGGCGCCCCGGACATTGCGCCGGCGGGCCATGCGATCGCCGCTCTGGGGCGGGGTCGGCCGGGCTCGGACCAGGCCGCGGCGCAGGACGGGGCGACCCGCCGCCCGGCCCAGGCCCTCGGCCAGCGCGGCCGCCTGGTTGAACCCGCGCTCCCGGCGACGCCGCCAGTGCAGCGGGACCGGCACGAGGGCGTCGAAGGCCGTCAGGTCGAGCCGTCCGGCTGCCGCCGCGTGCATGAGGCGGGCCAGCGGGACCGCGAGCGCCCGCCGGCGGCCGTGCTTGAGGGCCAGCAGGAGCGCTCGGACCGGACCCGCGTCGCGGTAGGGGAGGACGGCCCGGGCCAGTTCGTACGGGGGCTGCCGCCGCTGGCAAGCCCCGCACCGCAGCGGCGAATCCCCCGGGGCGTCCGGGACGCCCCCGGCACCCCCGAGCGGCCGCCCGCAGGTGGCGCACCCGTTCTCCGGCAGGCGCGGGAGGCTGGCCCAGCAGGGACCGCAGACCTGGGCGGCGGCGCCCGCCCCGAGCGGCCCGGCGCAGAGGAGGCACGGCACCGGGAAGAGCAGGCGGAGACAGGCCTCCCACAGGTCGCGGACGGTCACGGCGATCACCCCGGGGAAGGAGGCCCCGGCAGAGTCCGGGGCCGGGTGGGGCGCGGGCGGCTTTTGCCGCACCGCCAGGCGGGCAGGGCCGGCCGGCGGGGAGCCCGCCAGGCCAGACCTGGGGTTAGCGGCTCTCTTCCTCCTCCTCCTGGCAGGCGATGCAGTAGGTGGCGAAGGGGAGGGCCTCCAGGCGCTTCTCGCTGATCTCCGCCTCGCACTTCTCGCAGAGCCCGTAGGTGTTCTGCCGCATCTTGCCCAGGGCCGCGTCCACCTGCCTGAGGAGACGGCGTTCCGCGTCCCCCAGGGAGAGGAGGAATTCCTTCGTGTAGGCGGAGGTTGCCTGGTCGGCGATGTCCTGGATCCCGTCGTCCCCCGCCTGGAGGCTGGTGGCACTGCGGGTCCGGACACCGCTCAACAGCTCCTTGCGTTTCTCCTCGAGCCGCCGCTGCAGCTCTTTCAGCTTCGTCGCCTTCACCTCGGCCTCCTTGCCCGGCCGGTCCGCGGACCGGCCCCGGCGGGCCGGAGCGGAGGAGCTACTCAAGCCCGTAGCGCTTGCGCTTCTCCAGCAGGGTCTTGCGGTTGATCCCGAGGATGCGGGCGGCACGGCTCTTGTGCCCCCGGACCCGGCGCAGCACCCGGCGGATGTACTCCCGCTCCAGCTCCTCCAGGGTCAGGAGCTCCTGGTCGGGCACGCCGTCGCTGGCCACCGCCATCAGATCCACCGTCAGCTCCTCCGGCCTGATCGGTCCCCGCTCCCAGAGGATGACCGCCCGCTCGATCACGTGCTCCAGCTCCCGCACGTTCCCCGGCCAGGGGTGGCGCCGGAGCAGCGTCGCGGCCTCTGGGCTCAACCCCGGCACGGCCTTGCCGTACCGGGCCCCGAAGTGCTGGAGGAAGTGGGCGGCGAGCGGGAGGATGTCCTCGGGGCGCCTCCGGAGGGGCGGGACCACCACCGGGACCACGTTCAACCGGTAGTAGAGATCCTCGCGGAACTGGCTGGCCTTCAGCGCCTTCGCCAGGTCCCGATTGGTGGCCGCCAGGATCCGCACGTCCACCGAGATGGTCCGGTTCCCGCCCACCCGCTCGAAGGCCCGCTCCTGGAGGACCCGCAGCAGCTTCGCCTGCAGGCTCTGCGGCAGCTCCGCCACCTCGTCCAGGAACAGGGTCCCGCCGTGGGCCAACTCGAACCGCCCCGGCTTCTCGGCGACGGCGTCGGTGAACGCGCCCTTCTCGTGCCCGAAGAGCTCGCTCTCCAGCAGGCCCTCCGGAAGGGCCGTGCAGTCGACCTTGACGAAGGGCCCCTCGCGCCGCTTGCTCTCCTCGTGGATCGCGCGCGCGATCAGCTCCTTGCCGGTCCCACTCTCCCCCAGAATTAAAACGGTGGCGTCACTGGGCGCCACCTGAGCCGCCAGCCGCAAGGCGGCCCGCATCTCCGGGGCCTCGGCGACGATGGCCTCAAAGCCTACCCGTCCACCCCCCATCGGTCCGTCCGACCCCGGTCCGGGACGACGAGCACGCTTCGCGGCGCGTCGCCCCACAGCCTCTCGAGATCGTAGTATTGGCGCGTAGTTTCCTCGAAAATATGGATGATGCACTCATTGTAGTCAAGCAAAATCCACCGCGCTTCCGCGTATCCCTCGATGTGCAGCGGTCGCGCCGAGGCACTGCGCAGCCGCTCCGCGATCTTGTCGGCGATGGCCTGGACCTGCTTGTGGCTCCCCGCGCTCACGATGAGGAAAAAGTCCGTGAAGGAGCAGAGGCCGCGCAGGTCCAGACGCACCACCGAGTCCGGCTTCACCTCGGCGGCGGCCTCGGCGGCCAGCCGCACCAGCAGCTCAGCCTCGATGGGGGGTATCCTCCTTTCGCCCGCCGCCCGGGGGGGTGGGTCGCTTCTGATACAAGCGGTTCTTCTGCATGTAGGCCGCCACCGTGTCGGGGACCAGGAACCGGACGCTCCGCCCCTCCTCCACCAGCTGCCGGATCTCCCGGGAGGAGATGTCCAGGGAGACCAGCTCGACCAGCAGCACCAGGGCCGGGACGGGCGCATTGCGGGCGAGCTCGGGCCCCACCTCCGAGATGCGGAGGTACTTGAAGGTGGGGTGGCCCAGGGCCGCCTGCTGGGCGGGCGTCAGCGTCCGCTCCACCTCATCCAGGCGCCACCCCGGCCGCGCGGTGACGATGACCTGGGCCAAGCGCAGCAGCTCCCGGGCCTCCTTCCAGTCGCTCAGCTCCAGGAAGGCGTCCACCCCCATGATGAAGTAGAGCTGGGTCTCCTTCCCATACAACCGCAGGAGTTCCCGCACCGTGTCCACCGAGTAGGAGGTCCCCGGCCGGTTGAGCTCGATCGGAGAGACGGTAAAGTACGGGGTGAACACGGTGGCCAGGGAGACCATCTCGTAGCGGTGGATGGGGGCCGCCACGTCTCCGGCGTCCTTGTGGGGCGGCCGGGCGGCCGGGACAAAGATGATCCAGTCCAGCCCGAAGGCCAGGGAGATCTCCTCCGCCGCGCGCAGGTGCCCCAGGTGGATCGGGTCGAAGGTCCCGCCCATCACGCCGATGCGCATCCGTCCCTCACCTCGCGGACTGGCGGACCTGGCCCTCGCCCAGGACGATGAACTTGGTGCAGGTCAGCTCCTGCAGCCCCACGGGCCCTCGGGCATGGAGCTTCTGGGTGCTGATCCCCATCTCGGCCCCCAGCCCGAACTCGGCCCCATCCGTGAAGCGGGTCGAGGCGTTCACGAACACGGCCCCGGCGTCCACCTCCCGGAGGAATCGCATGGCCGTGGCGTGGTCGGCGGTCACGATCGCCTCCGCCAGCCCGGAGCCGTGCCGGCGGATGTGGGCCGCCGCCTCCTCGTAGGAGGCCACGACGCGGACCGCCAGGATCAGGTCCAGGTACTCGGTGTCCCAGTCGGCCTCGCTGGCCGGAGCCACCCCGGGCACCAGGGCGAGCGTGCGGGGGCAGCCTCGCACCTCGACCCCCGCCGCCTGCAGGCGCGCCACGAGCGGCGGGAGGAAGGCGGGCGCCACCGCCTCGTGCACCAGGAGGGTCTCCATCGCGTTGCAGACCCCCGGGCGCTCCACCTTGGCGTTGAAGGCCACCTCCGCCGCCATGGCCAACGCCGCCGCCCGATCCACATAGGTGTGGCAGAGCCCTTTCTCGTGGGCCATCACCGGCACGGTCGCCTGGTCTTTCACCGCCCGGATGAGGTCCTCCCCGCCCCGCGGGATGAGGCAGTCGATGTAGCGGGGGAGCCGCGCCATCTCGGCCACCGCGGCCCGGTCGGGGGAAGCGATGAACCCCACGGCCCCCTTGGGCACCCCCGCGGCCGCCGCCGCCTCCCCCAGGAGGGCGGCTAACGCCCCGTTCGTCTGGAGGGCCTCCGACCCGCCCCGCAGGACGACGGCGTTGCCGGCCTTGAGGCACAGGCCGGCCACGTCCGCCGTCACGTTGGGCCGCGACTCGTAGATCACGCCGATGACCCCGAGGGGGACCCGCATCCGCCCCACCAAGAGGCCGTTCGGCCGCCGCCACATGCCGGTGATCTCCCCCACCGGGTCCGGGAGGGCGGCCACCGCCTCCAGGCCGTCCGCCATCGCCCGGACCCGGCCCGCCGTCAGGGTCAGGCGGTCCAGGAAGGCGGCCGGCTGGCCGGCGGCTCGCGCGCGCGCCACCTCGGCGGCGTTCACCCCGAGGAGCGTCCCCTCCGCCCGGCGCACCGCGGCCGCCATGCCGAGGAGCGCCGCGTTCTTCACCCCGGTGGGGAGGGTCGCCAGGGCCGCGGCCGCCTCCTTGGCAGCCCGCGCCACCTCGAGAACCAGGCTCACCGCCGCCCCCCATTCAGGATCACCAGGTTGTCCCGGTGGATCACCTCGTCCGAGTGCCGGTAGCCCAGCGTCCGCTCGATCTCGCTGGTCTTGACCCCCTTGATCCGCTCCACCTCCTCCGCGCTGTAGTTGGTGAGCCCCCGGGCGAACTCGGCCTGGTCGGGGCCCACGAGCGAGACCACATCCCCGACGCGGAAGGCCTTCGAGGTCCCCTTGACGCCGGACGGCAGCAGGCTCTTCCCCCGCTCGGTCAGGGCCCGCTTCGCCCCCTCGTCCACCACGATGACCCCCTTGGGCCTGCTCGCCAGCGCGAGCCACCGCTTGCGGCCCGCCAGCCGCTCGGCATCCGGGAGGAACAGGGTCCCGAGGGTCTCCCCGGCGAGGAGGCGGGTGAGGGCGCCGGGCGCCGCCCCGTTGGCGATGAGGGTCGGGATGCCGGAGGCCGCCGCCAGCCGCGCCGCCTCCACCTTGGAGGCCATCCCGCCGACGCCCGTGGCCGTGGCCGGCGCCCCCGCCCAGAACGTCCCCTTCGCCTCCCCCCCCGTCACCACCGGGATGAGGCGGGCCTTCGGACTGCGCCGGGGATCCGCGGTGAAGAGGCCATCCGTATCGGTCAGGATGACCAGGAGGTCCGCGTCCACCAGGGCGGCCACCAGGGCCGAGAGCCGGTCGTTGTCGCCGAACTTGATCTCGTCTACCGCCACCGTGTCGTTCTCGTTGATGATCGGCAGGACCCCCAGGTCGAAGAGGGTGAAGAGCGTATTGCGCGCGTTCAGGTAGCGGGCGCGGTCCCGGAGATCCTCGCCCGTGAGGAGGACCTGGGCCACCTTCACCCCGTGGGCGGCGAAGGCCTCCTCGTAGGTCCAGATGAGCGCCCCCTGCCCGATCGCCGCGGCCGCCTGCTTCAGCGGGATGCTCCGGGGCCGCTCCTTGAGGTCGAGCCGGCCGACGCCGGCCACGATGGCCCCCGAGCTCACCAGCGCCACCTGCCGCCCCGCCGCCCGGCAGGCAGAGAGCTCGGCTGCCAGCGCCTGGATGGTCCCGGTATCCAGGGCGAACGAGCCCCGGGAGAGGACCCCCGAGCCCACCTTCACGACGAGCCGGCGGACCCCCTGAAGGAGGGCGGGCCTATCGGGCAGCCGCGCGGGGGACGGGACCGGCATCGCGTTCCTCCCGGACCTCCCGGAGCAGACGGAAGAGCCCGCGTCGGAGCGCCCCCACCCCCGCCCCCGTGGCCGCCGAGACGGGGAAGCAGGGGACCCCGGCGGTCGCGCAGTGAGCCACGAGACGGGCGAGGGACTGCTCGTGCGGCAGATCGATCTTGTTGGCCGCCACCACCCGCGGCCGATCCGGCAGGGCCCGACCCGAAGCGGCCAGCTCCTCTTCGACGGTCCGGTAGGCGGCTACCGGGTCCGCCGGGGCCCCCTCCGCCACGTCGATGACGTGCACCAGGACCCGCACGCGCTCGATGTGGCGGAGGAACTGGTGCCCGAGCCCCGCGCCGCGGGAGGCGCCCGCGATCAGTCCCGGGATGTCGGCGATGACGTAGGAGGCCCCGATCCCGAGGACGGCGACGCCCAGGTTGGGGATGAGGGTGGTGAAGGGGTAGGGAGCGATCTTCGGGCGGGCAGCGGTGCACGCGGCAAGGAGCGTGGACTTCCCGCTGTTCGGGAGGCCCACGAAGCCGACGTCGGCCAGGAGCTTCAACTCCAGCTGGAGGGTCCGGCTCTCGCCCTTCCCCCCGGGCTCGGCGGTCCGGGGGGCGCGCCGCGTGGGGGTGGCCATGCGCCCGTTGCCCCGGCCCCCGCGGCCGCCCCGGGCCACCACCACCTGCAGCCCGGCCGCCGTGAGGTCCGCGAGGGGCTCGCCGGTGTCGGCGTCGGTCACCACCGTCCCCACGGGGACGCGGATGACGCGCTCGGCCCCCCGCTTCCCTTCCCGGTTCCCCCCCTCGCCGTGCCCTCCCCGGCCGGCCCGGTACTGCTGCTGGTACTTCTGGTCGATGAGGGTGCTCAGGGTGCCCGTCGCCTCGAGCAGGATGTCGCCGCCGTCCCCGCCGTCGCCCCCATCGGGGCCCCCCCGGGGCACGTACTTCTCCCGGCGGAAGCTCACGCACCCCCGCCCGCCGTCGCCCGCCCGCACGAGGATGCGCGCTAGATCAACGAACACGGCCCGCCGTTAGGGCTCCACCGCGGTGACGTTCACGAAGCGTCCCTGTCCCCCCCGGTGGGTCACCGAGACGATCCCCGCCACGCGGGCGAAGAGGGTGTCGTCCCGCCCGATGCCGACGTTCTCCCCGGGCTTGAAGCGGGTCCCCCGCTGGCGGACCAGGATGGACCCCGCCGGCACGAGCTCTCCCCCGAACCGCTTCATCCCCAGGCGCTTGCTCTGGGAGTCGCGCCCGTTCCGGGTCGACCCCATCCCCTTCTTGTGCGCCATGGATTGCCTCCGTGTCGGAGCCTGGTCGGCCCCTACCCTTTGCTGATCGCGGTGATCCGGACGGTCGTCTCCGCCTGCCGGTGCCCCTGGGTCCGGCGGTATTTCTTCCGGCGCTTGAACTTGAAAACGATGATCTTCCGCGCCCGGCCCTGCCGCACGACCTCGCCCGCGACGGAGGCGCCGGCCACGGTGGGGGTCCCGATCGTTACCAGGTCCTCCTCCGCCACGAGGAGGACCCGGTCGAAGCGCACGGGGCTGCCCGGCTCACCCTCGAGACGCTCCACCCTGAGGAGATCACCGGGGCTGACCCGGTACTGCTTCCCGCCCGTCTCGAGGACCGCGTACACCGCCTGCTCCTCTCGGTGCCCACCCGGGGACACTCCCCGGCGGGAGGCCTAAAAGCAGCGCGCGGAGGCGGGAGCCTCCACGCGGAGAAAGCACATTCTTATAGCAGGGCCGCCGCCCGGTGTCAAGGACGAGGCGCCGGGCCGGGACCCCGGCGGCGGCGGCGGTGGGCCCGTCCTATCCCTCCTGGAGCTGGTACTTGGCCAGCGGCCAGGACTCCTCCGCCGCCAGCGCGACCTCCCCCCCGTACTGCTCCTGCAGGGCCTCGATGACCTCGGCCTCTTCCGCCTTGAGCCACGCCGTGACGTCGGGGTGGGCCCGGATCCGGAGCTGGGGCGGTTTCCTCCGGTACAGCTGCCACTCCACTTCCCGCAGGATCTGGTGGGCGATGGAGGGGAGCGCCCGGACCGCCCCGGTGCCCCCGCAGGTCGGGCAGGCCTGACTGATCGAGCGGATGAGCCCCTGCTTCACCCGCTTGCGGGTCATCTCCACCAGCCCGAGCTCGGACAGCAGCGAGACATTGGTCGGGGAGCGGTCCGGCTTCAGCCCCTCCTTCAGCTCGATGACGACCTTGTCCCGGTGCTCCTGGCGCGCCATGTCGATGAAATCGATGATAATGATCCCCCCCAGGTCCCGCAGCCGGACCTGGCGGGCGATCTCCCCGGCCGCCTCCAGGTTGGTCCGGAAGACCGTCTCTTCGAAGTCGTGCTTCCCCACGTACTTGCCCGTGTTCACGTCGATGGAGACCAGCGCCTCGGTCTCCTCGATGACGATGTAGCCTCCCGACTTGAGCCACACCTTCGGCCGCAGGGCCTTCTCGATCTCCTTCTCGACGCCGAAGGACTTGAAGATCGGCTCATCCTCCGTGTACAGGAACAGCAGGGGCCGGAGGTCCGGGAAGAGGGACTCGGTGAACTCCAGGCAGCGCTCGTACTCCGAGGGCGAGTCCACCACCAGCCGGGCCACGTCCCGCGTGAAGAGGTCCCGGAAGAGGCGGAAGACCAGGTCGAGGTCCTTCTGGACCAGGGCCGGCCCCTTCAGGCCCTCCGCCTTCTCGCGGATCTTCTGCCACAGGGAGCGGAGGAACTCCAGGTCCGCCTGCAGCTCCGCGCGGCTCTTGCCCACCCCGGCCGTCCGGACGATGACCCCCTCGTTCTTCTGGTTGAGCTCCTCCACGATGTGCCGGAGCCGCTGGCGCTCCCCCTCGTTCTCGATCTTCCGGGAGACGCCGATGTGGCTCTCCATCGGCATGTAGACCAGGAAGCGGCCGGGGAGGGTGATGTGGGACGTGATCCGGGCCCCCTTCGTCCCCAGCGGCTCGCGGGCGACCTGCACCAGGATCTCCTGTCCCTCCTGGATGAGCTCCTCGATGGATGGGTGGGGGCGCCGCTTCCCGGAGGGCGGGGGGACGGGCCGCAGGTCCTCCGGCGACTCGGCCGTCGCGCTGCCGTCCGTCTCCCCCAGGCTGAGGAGCTGCTCGTACTCCTCCACGTCCTCAAAGATGTCCCGGACGTAGAGGAAGGCGTCCTTGCTCAGGCCGATGTCCACGAAGGTGGCCTGCATCCCGGGGAGGATCTTCAGGACCCGTCCCTTGTAGATGTTCCCGGCGACGCTCCGGGTCTTCACGTCGTCGATCATCAGCTCGACCAGGTTGCCATCCTCCAGGATGGCCACCCGGGTCTGGGTCATCGAGGCGTTGACGATGATCTCGCGCTTCATGGGAACCTGCGACCTCGCGGAAGGGCCGAGCGCCGCTTCCGAGTGTGGGCGTTACGCGGGGGCCGGCGCCGGGGCGGGGACCGCCGAGAGCCCGAGGCCCGTGCGGGTGATCGTGAGGTGCCCGTCCAGGCCGGCCAGCGCCTCGGCGGGGAGGACCGGGGCCAGGAAGGCCCGCAGCACTTCCCGGGGCCGGATGCCGGCCCCGGCCTTGAGGAGGAGCCGGAAGGCCCCGGTGCCCTCGGGGGCGAACGCCTCCAGGGCCGGGCGGGCGTCCACGGTAATTGCCTCCCCCTTCCGGAACCCCTCCACGGGGATCGTCTCCCGGGCCAGGAAGGCGGCGCAGGCGGCAGCCGGATCCCCCAGGACTTCCGCCAGCGAGGGCGACAGGGCGGCCCGATACTCTGCCGTCAGCACCTGGGAGGTCAGGGAGGGCGCGTGCAGGGGCACCTCCCACGCCTCCGTGAGATGAAGCTCGCGCGGGAGCGTGGCGTTGACCCGGACCGCGAAGTGCTCCACCGCGGCCCGCTCCCGGAGCTCCACGTCCGCCAGCTCCGCCTCCCCCTCCACACCCACCGGGAGGCCCATGGCCACGGCGAGGCGGGGCTGCGGGTTAAAGCCCTGGGAGTAGGCGAGGCGGTAGCCGGCCCGGCGGACGGCCCGGGTGAGCGTCCGGAACACCTCCAGGTGCGAGAGGAACCGGAGCTCCTCCCGCTTCTGGAAGGCGAAGCGGATCCGCTGGATGGCGGCCACGGAGGGCGCGGTCTCAGCCGGGCGAGGGGTCACGGCTTCCGCTGCCGGGGGAGCCGCCACCCCCGGGTCGGCGCCGGCCGGCGGCGCAGCCCCATCGCCAGCAGGCCGCCCGGGGAGGGCCAGGAGCGGCAGCGCCGGCCCGGGCGCCGCCTCCTGCCGCCTTGCCTCACGCCGGTCCGCCTCCGCATGCTCGTGCCACTCCTGCCAGGAGGGGATGCAGACCGCCCCGCAGGCCTGGCAGGGGGCCACGTGGCAGTCGGGGGTCGTGGCGGCCCGCAGGGCCTTGCGCCACTCCCGCTGGAGGAACTTCTTGCTCACCCCGCAGGAGATGTGGTCCCAGGGGAGCGGCTCGTCGGGGCCGATGTTCCGGTGGGCGATCGGGGAGGGGTCCACCCCGCACGCCTCGAAGGCGGCCATCCAGCGGTCGAAGTCCAGGTGCTCCGTCCAGCCGTCCAACCGGGCGCCCCGGCGGTGCGCCTCGGCGATGACCGGGCCGACCTCCCGGCCGCCCCGCGAGAAGGCCGCCTCCAGGAAGGAGGACCTCACGTCGTGCCACTTGAACTTCACCCCGGCCTCCCGGAGCCGGCCCTTCAGGAACTGCTGCTTCTCCCGGAGGACCTCCATGCGGTCCTGCCCGGCCCACTGGAAGGGGGTGTGGGGCTTCGGGACGAAGGAGGAGACGCTCACCGTGAGCGTGAAGCCCCGCGGCCCCTTCCGCCGGCCGAGCCGCTGGGCCGTGAGCGAGAGCCGAACGAGCTCATCGAGGTCCGCCTGGGTCTCGGTGGGCAGCCCGCACATGAAGTACATCTTCAGGCTGCTCCACCCGGCCTCGGCCGCGGTCGCGACCGCGCGGAAGACCTCCTCCTCGTCCACGATCCCCTTGTTGATCACCTCTCGGAGGCGCTGGCTGCCGGCCTCGGGGGCAATGGTGAAGCCGGTCCGCTTCACCCGGAGGAGCTCCGCGGCCAGCTCGGGCTTCAGCCCCTTGACGCGCAGCGAAGGGAGGGAGAGGCCGATCCGGTCTCCCTGGAAGTCATCCATCAGGCCCGGGAGGAGCCCCGACAGGCAGGTGAGGTCGGCGATGCTGAGGGAGTTGAGGGAGGCCTCCTCGTAGCCGGTCGCGTCCAACGCCCGCCGCGTCATCTCACGGATCTCGTCGGCCGGCAGCTCCCGTAACGGCCGCTCGATCATTCCGGCCTGGCAGAACCGGCAGCCCACCGTGCAGCCCCGCATCACCTCGATGTTCACCCGATCGTGGACGATCTCCATGAAGGGGACGGGGATCGCGGTGTAGTCCACGGTGTCGAGGCGGGTCATAATCCGCTTTTCGACGACCTGCCCGGGCTGCCAGCAGGCGGGAACGTACATGCCGGGGAGGGCCGCCCAGGCCCGGAGGAGCTCCTCCCGGCGCCCGCCCGCCCGCCGCCAGGCCAGGAACGCGTTCACCAGGTCGTGGACCGCCTCCTCCCCGTCCCCGATGACGAAGCAGTCGATGAAGTCGGCGAGCGGCTCCGGGCTGTACCCGCAGGGACCCCCGGCCACCACGAACGGGTCCCCCTCCCCCCGCTCGGCGCTGCGAAGGGGAATGCCGCCCAGCGCCAGCATGTGGAGGATCGTGGCGTAGGAGAGCTCGTACTGGAGGGTGAACCCGACGAGGTCAAAGGCCGAGAGCGGCAGGCCCGACTCGATGCTGGCCAGCGGGATCCCCCGCCCCCGCGTCAGGGCCTCGAAGTCCGGCCAGGGACAGTAGACCCGCTCCGCCACCACCTCCGGCCGCCGGTTCAGGAGCTGGTAGAGAATTTTCAGGCCGAGATGGGACATCCCGATCTCGTAGACATCCGGGAAGGCGAGCGCCATCCGGACGGCCACCGCTTCGGGGTCCTTGTGGACGGCGAGGAACTCCCGCCCGATGTAGCGGGAAGGCTTCTCGACGAAGGGGACCACTTCCCGGAGGATCCGTCCCCGGACACGCTCGGTACCGACAAAGGACACAACACCCTCCCGGAGGGAACGCGAAGGACAGTGGAGCCTCACCGCCCCGCCTGCAGCCCTCCTAGTGTAGTAGATGCGACCGCACCAAGTAAAGCGGGGACTCTGGGGGTTGACGGGAGCGGCATCGCGGTGCTACAGGGAGCTCATCTCTCGTCGGAGGGAGGGGGGATGGGGGAGGCCTGGAGACTTCGGCGCCGCTCCGCGGCTCGGGCGGCACCGATGCTGCTCGCCCTGGCGGCGGCTGCGGCCGGCCCCCTCCTCCCCGGGCCCGCGCGCGGCCAGGAGACCGGCCCGCTCCAGGTCTGGATCACGGACCACCGGGAGGCGATCGGCGACTTCGCCTCGCTCCCGGTCACGATCGCCGCCGTGGGGCTCCACCCCGCCGGCCAGCCCCGCCGGGAAGGCTGGGTTCGCTTCCTGGTCCCCGCCCCCATCGTGGACCTGGTGCAGGCTGCGCGGGAGCCCGTCCTGCTCCTGGAGACTCCCGTGCCGCCCGGGACCTACGACGCCGTCCGGCTCGAGATGGACCGGGGTCGGGGCACCCTGAGGACCGGCGAGGAGCTGGCGGTGACGGTCCCCTCCCGAGCCACAGCGGCGGTCACGATCCGGATCCAGCCGGGCCGGCCGACGGCCCTCACCGTGGACCTCGTGGTGCACGACCTCACGGACCACCCGGGGAAGCGCTACGGGGTCACCCTCCGGCGGGCCACCGTGCGCCACTAGGGGGCGGTCGGACTCAGCGGACGTCGCGCGCGCAGCGGAAGCCGATCTTGTTATTCCGGTAGTCGGGGAGGCGGTCGTAGCGGTTCGTCACGTTGCTCCACTCCGGGGGCCCTCCCCAGGAACCCCCCCGGACGACCCGGGCTTTGCCCGCCGGCGGTCCGGGCGGGTTCCGAGCGGGAGCCACGGCGAAGTAGTCGGCCCGGTACCAGTCGGCAGTCCATTCCCAGACGTTCCCTGCCATGTCGAGGGCGCCGTACGGGCTGGCCCCGGCCGGGAAGGATCCCACGGGCGCCACCTCCGGGAAGCCGTCGGCCGCCCCCAACGTATTGGCCCGGCTCGCCTCGAATGTCTCGCCCCACGGATAGGGCCGTCCATCGGGACCGCGCGCTGCCTTCTCCCATTCCGCCTCCGTGGGCAGGCGCTTGCCGGCCCACCGGCAGTAGGCCTCGGCATCCGGGTGGGAGACCTGGGTCACCGGGTGCTCGGGCTGCCCGGCGCTTTCCGGCCCCTTGGGGTGCCGCCAGTCCGCCCCCCTGGTCCGGACCCACTTCCCCCCCTTTCCCCATTCCCCGGCCCACACCCAGGCCCAGCCCTCGCGCTCCGCGACCGTGCGGTGTCCGGTCGCCTCGACGAAGGCGGTGAAGCGGGCCACGGTGACCTCGGTCTGATCCAGGGCGAAGGCGTCGAGGAATACGGTCCGGGCCGGCCGCTCGTTCGCCTCGCCCGTCCGGCTCCCCCGGCTGAACTCCCCCGCCGGCACGAGGACCATCGGGGCCCCGTCCGGCCCCGGCGGAGCGGGGACGGGCTCCGCCGCGGCGGCGAGAGAGAGGAGGAGAACCAGGCTCGGCAGGACGTTCATGCTTGCGCCTCGCCTCCCGGATGACCGGGATGGAAGGATTCTCGAGCATGATACTACGCCCATCCCCCGGGGTGGAGGGGAATTCCAGGGGGCGGTCCCGCGGCTGACCCGTGCCTCCGCCGCCCGCGCCCGAGGCGGCGGCGATGGGGCGAGGAACATTCCAGGGTTGCGTGGGAAGGCGTCGTGCCGTATGCTCTGGGGCATCTTCGACCAAGCGATCCCCCCCGTGATGGCCGTTGCGTAATGGCGCCCGCCATCGAGTTCAAGCAGGTCAATAAGTGGTTCGGGAAGCTCCACGTCCTCCGGGATGTCACCCTGAGGATGGAGCCCGGCCAGGTGGTGGTGGTCTGCGGCCCGTCCGGCTCCGGGAAAAGCACCCTGATCCGCTGTGTCAACCGGCTGGAGCCGATTCAGTCGGGGGAGATCGTGGTGAACGGTCTCTTCCTCTCCGACCCCGCCCTGAACCCCTCGCGCCTCCGCGCCGAGGTGGGGATGGTGTTCCAGTCCTTCAACCTCTACCCGCACATGACGGCGCTGGAGAACATCGTGCTCGCCCCGGTCAGGGTGAAGGGGCTCTCCAGGGGGGAGGCGGAACAGATCGCCAGGACCCTCCTGGAGCGCGTGGGCATTCCGGAGAAGGCCGGCGCCTACCCCGCCAACCTCTCCGGCGGCCAGCAGCAGCGGGTGGCCATCGCCCGGGCGCTGGCCATGCAGCCCAAGATCATGCTCTTCGACGAACCCACCTCCGCCCTCGACCCCGAGATGATCAACGAAGTCCTGGAGGTGATGACGAACCTGGCCCGCGAGGGCATGACCATGATCGTGGTGACCCACGAGATGGGGTTCGCCCGGCGGGTGGCCCACCGGGTGGTCTTCATGGACGAAGGGCAGGTGATCGAGGAGGGGACACCCGAGGCGTTCTTCGCAGCCCCCCGTTCTGAGCGGACGAAGCAGTTCCTGAGCAAGATCCTCTCACACTAAGGAGGACCCCATGAAGCGATCGCTGAGTGCTCTGCTGGCACTGGCCGTGATGCTGGCAAGCGTGGCCCCGGCTGCGGCCGAGACCACGCTGGAGAAGATCGCCCGCACCGGCACCCTGACGATCGGCACGCGAACCGGGTCACCCCCCTTCGCGTACGTCAACAAGCAGAACGAGTGGGTGGGCTTCTCCATTGATCTGGTCGATCAGCTCGTCCTCTCCGCCGTTTCGACGAAGGTGGGCAAGCCCGTGAAGCTCGAGAAGAAGGAGTCCACGCCTGCCACCCGGATCCCACTCCTGTCCTCCGGCGCCGTGGACCTGATCGCGGGCACCATGACCGACACCCGCCCCCGGCGTGACAGCGCGGACTTCAGCCTCACCTTCTTCGTCACCGGCGCCCAGTTCATGGTAAAGAAAGGGAGCCCGATCCGGGGGATCCAGGACATCGCCGGCAAGCGCGTGGGGGCCCAGCAGGGCTCCACGAACGCGCGGATCATCCGCGAGCGGGTGCCGAGCGCCCAGCTCCGCGAGTTCCCGGATCAGCCGTCCGCCTTCCAGGCGCTGGCGCAGGGCCAGGTGGATACCTACACCAACGACGGCATCCAGCTCGCCGGGCTCAGGACCAAGGCCCCGAACCCCGGGGAGTGGGACATCGTCGGCGACTTCTACTCCTACGAGCCGTACGGGATGGCCATGCGGAAGGGGGACTCGGACTTCCGCGCCGCCGTCAACAACGGCCTGATGGAGGGGATCGACTCCGGCAAGTTCTTCGAGATCTATGAGAAGTGGTTCGGGCCGAGAGGCGAGCTGCCGTACCCCATGACCCCCGACATCAAGAAGTTCATGATCTACCAGTCCGTGCCGAAGTAAGGTGCAGTACCAGTTTGATTGGTCGGTCCTCTGGAGGGGCCAGTCGCGCGACTGGCTCCTCCAGGGGCTCCTGACCACGCTCGAGATCTCGGCGCTGGCCTGGCTTCTGGCCCTGGCCCTCGGCGTCCTGTCGGGGGCGCTCCGCACCGTCCCCCTCCGCCCGCTGCGCGCTCTGGCCATCTTCTACGTCGAGTTCTTCCGGAACGTGCCGCTGCTCGTCTGGATGTTCTTCTGGTACTTCGGCGTCCCGCCGCTCCTCCCCCGGCCGGTCCAGGAGTGGCTTTTCAACCACGGCGCCGAGTTCTGGGCCGGCATGCTCGCCCTCGGGGTCTACCACGGCGCGCGCTTCTCCGAGGTGATCCGCGCGGGGATCCAGTCGATCCCCAAGACCCAGTTCGAGGCCGCCGCCTCCACGGGGCTCACGGTGGCCCAGGCCTACCGCCTCATCATCATCCCGATCGCGCTCCGGCTGATCGTCCCGCCCTTGACCAACGAGTCGCTGAACCTCCTGAAGAACTCCTCGATTGCGCTGACCATCAGCGTGGCCGAGCTGACCTTCCAGACGCGCCAGATCGAGACCTACACGGCCAAGGCGATCGAGGCCCTCACGGCGGGGACCCTGATCTACCTGATCCTCTGCCTCGGCATCGCCGCGGCGATGGCCCGGGTGGAGCGCCGCTTCGCCATCCCGGGGCTCATCGCCCGCCCGACCCGCGCGGAGCACTGAGCGTGGACTTCGGCGTGGTGGTCAATAACCTCGGCTTCCTCATGGTCCAGGGGTTCCTGGGCTTCGGGAGCTTCGCGGGGGGCACGCTCCGGCTAGCGATCCCCGCCATCGTCCTCGGATTCCTCCTGGGGGTTTTCATCGGCCTGGGACGGCTGGCCCGTTCCCCCTGGATCCGGATCCCCGCGACGGGCTACGTGGAGCTCTTCCGGGGCGTGCCCCTCGTCATGGTCATCTTCTGGTTCTGGTTCATCCTGCCGATCCTCCTCCGCGTTCCGCTCCCGGAGTACGGGGTGGCGCTGGCGGCCTTCGTGGTCTTCGAGGCGGCCTACCTGGGGGAGATCGTCCGGGCAGGCATCCAGTCGGTGCCGAGGGGGCAGGTGGAGGCCGCGACGGCAACCGGGCTCACCCGGGCCCAGACCATGCGCCATGTCATCCTGCCCCAGGCCCTCCGGAACATGATCCCGGCGTTGGTGACCCAGTTCATCGTGCTCTTCAAGGACACGTCGCTGGCGTCCATCATCGGCTACATGGACCTCACCAAGGCGGCCCAGGTCGTCAACAACCGCGAGATCCGCCCCTTCGAGCTCTATCTTTTCATCGCGGTCGTCTACTGGCTCTGCACTTACACAATGTCGTGCTACGCCCGATACCTGGAGCGGCGCTTGAGTCTTACTTAATG
>DASYVA010000215.1 GCA_036000645.1 Candidatus Methylomirabilis sp. | reverse complement strand
GGTGCGGGGCGGCCGCCCGGATGGTGGCGTCCAGGGCCAGATCCCGGTACGCCTCGGTGGGGCGGCTCCGCACATACCGCCCGCGGGACGTCTCCGCCCGGGTCTTGCTCCGCCGTCCGGAGAGGTTCCGCCGCCATCGGTCCCGGATCCACTGCAGCCGCGGCGGCCGCAGCCCCTGCAGCTCCTGGAAGAGGAGGGCCTCGTCGAAGGCCAGGCGGGTTTCCCAGGGGATATCGTGGAGCTTGTGGGGGCAATCGTCCTGGTCGCAGTCGCAGAGGGGCCCTCCGCCCCCCCGCCCCGCCCCGCCGGTTCCCGCCTCTCCCTGCCCCGCTTCCCGTTCGCTGACGTCCCGGATGGTGGCCCGGGTCTCCGCGTCGTGGGAGAACCCGACCGCCTCGGGCTGGACGTAGTCGGGCGAGAAGGCCTCCCGACCCTCCCCGGCGCTCAGGGGTTCCCCCTCAAAGGGGCCCCCGTTCGTGGTAGGTCCCCACCAGCCGCTCGATCAGCGTGGCGTCCAGCTTCGCGCTCTGCAGCGGCATCCGCTTGGTGCGGTGGCGCAGGGCGAGCTCCATGCCATCCCGGAGGTCGTCCCGGGTCGGCTCCGACCGGCCGTGGAAGGCGGCGGAGGCCAGGGCCGCCTTGATGAGGGTGATCTCGGCCCGGTGGCCGTCCACCTTCATCTCGATGGCCACGTGGGCTGCGGTCTCCAGGAGCGCCTCGCTCGGCGTCAGGGTGGGGACGGCTTTCCGGGCCGCCTCGATCCGGTCGCGCAGCTCCTGCTGCTCGCGTTCCCACCCGGCGCCGAAGGCCGCGGGGTCTCGCTGGAAGGCGAGCGCGCGCCGGACG
This sequence comes from Candidatus Methylomirabilis sp., assembly GCA_036000645.1. NCBI lineage: Bacteria > Methylomirabilota (SeqCode) > Methylomirabilia (SeqCode) > Methylomirabilales (SeqCode) > Methylomirabilaceae (SeqCode) > Methylomirabilis (SeqCode) > Methylomirabilis sp. (SeqCode). The sequence goes on along the minus strand of DASYVA010000215.1, from coordinate 44,493 downwards.
ATCTCCTTCCGCTCCGCGGCTCCCTTCTCCGCCGTCACCTCCGCGCAGAGCCCGAAGCGGTCGAGGAGCTGGGGCCGGAGGTCCCCCTCCTCCGGGTTCATGGTGCCGACGAGCAGGAACCGCGCGGGGTGAACATGGGTGATCCCCTCCCGCTCCACCACGTTCAACCCGGTCACCGCGACGTCCAAGAGGACGTCCACCAGGTGATCGTCCAGGAGGTTCACCTCGTCCACGTACAGGATGGCCCGGTGGGCGGCCGCGAGGAGGCCGGGGGCGAAGATCTTCCGCCCCGCGGTCAGGGCCTCCTCGAGGTCCAGGGTGCCCACCACCCGGTCCTCCGAGGCGTTGAGGGGGAGATCGATGACCGGCGTGGGGCCCTCGGTGAGGGGGAGGGGGGTTCCCTGGGCGACCTTCGCGGCGCACTGGGTGCAGAGCCCCTCCGGCTGGCCCGGGGCGCAGGCGTAGGGGCAGCCCCTGACCACCACCCGGGGGGGAGCACGGCGGCCAATCCCCGGACTGCGGTGGACTTCGCCGTCCCCTTCTCCCCCCGGATCAGGACCCCTCCGATGGTGGGGTCGATGGCGTTGAAGACCAGCGCCTTCCGCATCTGCTCTTGCCCGACGACGGCGGTGAACGGGTAGATGTGGCGTTCCATGCCTGAACCCTTTCCCCGGTCAGGAGGGATGGACCAGCGCCCGTGCAGGGACTCGCCGCAAGGGGGGACGCGAGAAGGAGCTACGCGGCGGCCCCGGGCCCCCGCGGAACGCATCTCCGAGCGGGGGGGAGGACACCGGCGGGGATGGGACGCATCTCCATCTCAGTGCCGCAGCACTGTATGCCGGCGCGGGCTCCGAGATCGAGCACGCCTTGCGCGGTCACCATAGCAGATGGTCCTGCGCGCCGCAAGGGCTTTCCTGGGCCCACCCTGCCACCGGAGCATCTCACCCCTCTTCCGGAAGCTGGGGGGTCCGGTAGAGGAGGTCCCCCAGGGCCCCTGCATCCCCCAGGCGGACCGCCTGGTGGGGGCGCAGCGCGATGAGCCGGTCCATCACCTCGCCCAGGGCGCAGCCGGCCGGAAGCCAGGGGACCTTCAGGACGAAGAGGGGATCGGTCGCCGTGGCCGCCTCCCACGCCTCCACGCTCGCGATGCGGGGGTCCAGAGGCCGGCTCCGGGCGAACGCGTTGTCCTCCACGTCGGCGTTGAACCCGGTCTCCCAGAAGAACTCCAGGAGGCGGGGGACCTGCTCGGCAATCGGGGAGGCATCCAGGCCCCTCGGCCGCCCCCGGAGGCAGGCCCGGCAGGAGGCCATGAGCTCGGTCCCCCCCTGGACATTCTGGAGGTTGGGACAGAGGAGCGGGTCGGCCGGGGTCCCGAGGGGGGCTGTCCGGTAGTAGAGGCGGAGCTCCTCGAACTCCTCCCGGAAGAAGAGGAGAAGGCAGATCACGTACGGGAACGCGAGCCGGACCTCCCGGTAGGAGCTCCCGTCCCCCATCCGCCCGGTCCCCCAGCGGAGGCGGCGGACCTGCGGTGCCAGCTCGACCACGAAGGCCGTATTGGGGCCGGCGGCCCGGACGACCCGGGTTCCGGGGGGGAGGAGGAGCGTCTGGTCCCGAAGGCGTCCCGGGAGGGCACCGGCCAGCTCCCGGAGGAAGTCGGCGAGGGCGGCCCGCCGGTCCAGGGCCCAGGAGCCGTCCGCGCGCCTCCGGTGGAGGGCCACCGCCTCGCCGATGATCTCCAGCCGCTCCTCCATGCCCTTACCCCTCCCTCGGCCCCCACCGGCGCTCGAGCCAGGCCTGGACCCGTTCCGCCACCTCGGGGTTCATCTTCAGGTCGGCGTGGTTGAACCAGTGGGGGAGGTAGGCCCCGATGGTCGCCGGAAGCGGCGCGGCGCGGTGCTGCTGCCGCGTGATGACCTGCCGCTCGGCCCCCGTGAGCGCCGCCGCGGCCTCCGCGACTCCCTCCTGGAGGCTCGGCACATCCCCTTCGGCCACCAGGAGGAGCTTCGGTCGCGGGGAGTCCGGGACGGGGCCCAGGGCCTGGAGCAGGGGGAGGATGGCCGCCGGATCGGCCGTGCGGACCGCCGTGCTCCCGAAGGCGATGAGCATCGCCCGCCCCTCCTCCGAGGGCCGCTTCGGGATGGCAGGGGAGACGGCGATGAGCAAATCCGCGCTGCTCATCAGGGCCAGTCGCCCGCCCAGGCTGTGGCCCAGGGCCGCGACCCGCCCGTACCGCCGGCAGTAGCCGACTGCGGCCTCGAGGTCGTGCAGGAGGCCTGGACCGAGCGGAGCCGGATGCTCCCCGTGCCCCCGCAGGTCGGGGCAACAGGCCGCAAAGCCGGCCTCGGCCAGGTGCGCCGCCAGCCCCAGCATCTGCTCTTTCGCGCCCCCGTAGCCATGCGCCAGGGCGATGGCCCCGGCCGGGCGGTCCGGCTCCAGCAGGTACGCCGGGACCGGGTGCCCGTCGGAGGAGCGGAGGTCCCGCAGCCGGTCGAAGCGCATCGATCCCCCTGGTCCCTTGGCCCCCGGGCCCTCCTCAGGCCCCGAGCAGCGTCTTCCGGACAACCGGGGCCCGGAGGAGGACGGGCCCCGGCCCCTCCTCCACGATCCGCCCCGCGTCGAGCAGGTAGGCCCGCCCGGCCAGCTCGAGCATCCGCCGGACGTGCTGCCCCACGAGCAGCACGGTGATCCCCTCCTCCGCCACCTCCCGGAGGGTCCCGCAAAAGCCGGCGACCACACCGGGGGCCAGACCCAGGAACGGGTCGTCGAGCAAGAGCAGGGAGGGCCGAGCCATGAGGCCCCGCCCGACCGCCAGCATCTGCTGCTCTCCGCCGGAGAGGCTGTCGGCCCAGGCGGATGCGCGCGCTCGCAGGACCGGGAAGAGGCGGCAGACGACCTCGAGCGACTGCCCGGCATGCGGGCGGGCCCGCCGGGAGTATCCTCCCACCTCGAGGTTCTCCCGGACCGTCATGTCCGGAAAGAGCAGGCGGTTCTCCGGGATGTAGCTCACGCCCCGCTCCACGACCGTGTGAGCCGGCAGCCCGTCGATCCGCTCCCCGCGGAACCAGATCTCCCCGCCCCGGGGCCGCAGCAGCCCCTGGATGGTCTTGAGGAGAGTGGACTTGCCGGACCCGTTGGGGCCGACGACAGCCACCAGCTCCCCCCGGCGGGCGGTGAGGCTCACCCCGAAGAGGACCTGGAGCCCGTCGTAGCCGGAATCCAGATTCACGACCTGCAGGGCAACCTCCCGGTCGGGCATGCTTTCCCCTCTGGCCGCCTCAGCCTTCCCCGAGGTACGCCTTGACGACCCGGGGGTGGGCGGTGACCTCGCCCGGGGAACCCTCGGCGATGATCTCCCCCCGGTCCAGGGCCAGGGCGCGGGTCGCAAATGCCGAGATCGCCCGGAGCTTGTGGTCAATCAGGAGAAGCGTGAGGCCGCGCTCCCGCAGGCCCCGGAGGACCTCCAGGGCCCCCTTCACGGCCGCAGGGCTCAGGCCGGCCGTGGGCTCGTCCAGCAGCAGCAGCCGAGGCGAGGCAGCCAGGGCCATCGCAAGCTCCAGGAGCTTGGTCTGCCCCAGGCTGAGATGAGGAGCCGGCCTGGCGGCAAGCCCGGCCAGCCCCACGGTCTCCAGGGCAGCCATCGCCTCCCGGTGGGCCAGGGCGGCGGGCAGCCGCCGCCGGCGGCATCCGAAAGATGCCCCCACGAGAACGTTCTCCAGGCAGCTCAGCTCGGGGAAGATCACCGGGATCTGGGGGGTACGCCCGACACCGCGCCGGGCGATCGCCCAGGGGGGGCGCCCCGTAAGGACCTCTCCCGCAAAGGTCACCGTCCCGCTGGTCGGCGGGACAGCGCCGGCGATGATGTTGAACAGGGTGCTCTTGCCGGAGCCGTTGGGCCCGATGACCCCCAGGACCTCCCCTTCCGACACGGCGAAACCGACGTCTCGCAGGGCCCGCAGGCCACCGAAGGCCTTGCTGAGGCGCCGGACCTCAAGGAGCGCCACGCTCTCCCCCGCGCCTCCGGGCCAGTCCCGCCAGGCCCTCCGGCGCTCCCAAGAGTACCAGGAGGATCGCGGCGGCGTAAAGGAGCTGGTGTCCCATCGGGAACCGGGGCTGCAGGAGCAGCTCGTCGAGGAAGTAGAGGATACCCGCCCCCAGCAGCGGGCCCGCCGGGGAGGCCATTCCGCCGAAGAGGGTCATGACGAGGGGGAGGACCGAGAAGAGGAGGCTGAAGGCGGTGGCCGGCTCCAGGGACCGGACGTGGTGCGCGTAGAGCGCCCCGGCGAGCCCCGCGAAGGCCGCGCTGGTGGCGAGCGCGGCGAAGAGGAGGGGGCGCGATGGCACCCCCAGCCCCTCCGCCCGCTCCTGTTGCTGCCGGAGGGCCGCCAGGGCCAGGCCCCATCGGCTCCGCCCCAGGAAGACATGGACCAGGAGGACCGCGCCGATCCCGCCCGCGGCCAGGAGCGATCCTTTGGCGGGGAGCGGCGGGAGACCGATGAGCCCCCAGGTCCCGCCGGTGAGCGACGTCCACTGGGTGGTCAGGATCCGGAGGATCTCGGCGGCGGCGAATGTGGCCAGGCTGAAGTAGGGTCCCTTGAGGTGCAGGGAGAGGGCCCCGACCGGGAGCGCCACCGCCGCCGCGGCGAGCCCCCCGCCCGGAACGGCAGCCCACACGTCGAGGCCGGAGCGAGAGGCCAGGAGGGCGGACGCGTAGGCTCCGACGCCGAAGAAGGCTGCGTGGCCGAACGAGAGGCGGCCGCCCAGGGCCAACAGGTGCCAGGAGGCGGCCAGGAGGCCGAACAGCAGCGCCATGGTCACGAGGCTCGAGTGGTAGGGGGACCAGGGGAGGAGGGCCGCCGCCACCGCGCCGCCGAAGAGGATCCAGCCGGCCCTCACGCCCCCCGCCTCCCCCGCAGGAGCCCGATCCTCCGACCCTGCAGCAGGAGGAGGAATGTTCCGAAGAGCCAGGCCTCCCGCCAGGCCGGCCCGGCGAGCGCCCCCACGAGAGCCTCCGTCAGCCCGAAGAGGAGGCCGGCCAGGGCGAGGCCGTCCGTCCGGCCGACGCCGCCGGCGATCGTGAGCGTCAGGGCGATCACGGTCAGGGGTGCCCCCGCCGTCGGGGTGACGTACTGCAGGCCCGCCAGGAGCGGCCCGGCCGCCCCGGCCAACCCCCCGCCCAGCGCGAGGCCGAGCACCTGCATCCGCTCCACGGGGATGCCCATCAGGGCGGCTGCCCGCGCGTCCTGGCAGGTGGCCCGGAGCGCCCGGCCGGGCCGGGTCCGTTGGAGGAACAGGTGCAGGGCCAGCAGGAGGGCCCCGCCGGCCGCCGCGGCGGTAAGGCGGGCCCCGCCGATCGGGATGCCCAGGAGCCGCCAGCCGGCTGCCCCGGCCTCCCAGCGGAGGAACCGGTAGTCGGCCGAGAAGAGGAGGAGCATGAGGTCCTGCAGGAGCAGGGAGAGGCCGAAGGTGAGGGTGAGGGCCTTGAGCTCGTAGGGAGGCGTGACCCGTGACAGGAGCGCCCGGGCCGGCCAGGCCCATGCGGCGACAACAGGGGCCGCGAAAAGAACGGCCATGAGCGGTCCCACGCCCAGGGAGGCGTTCAGCCAGAGGCCGGCATAGGCCCCCAGGATCACCAGCTCCCCGTGGGCGAGATTGAAGGTCCGGGCGACGCCCAAGGTGAGGGAAAAGCCGGCGGCCAGAAGCCCGTAGAATAGCCCCTGGGTAGTGCCGGCCAGGAGGGCCTCGAGGAGAGGCACCCGCGCTATCTCCTCTCCTCTCCGAGGGTCGGGATGCGGGGCGGTCCGGTGGCCCGGTCGGGCGGGTAGACGACCACGTGCCGTCCGTCCTGGATCTGGAGCACGACCCGGCGGTAGTCCTGCGGGTCCCCGGTACCCGTGAACGCCACCCGCCCGATGGGAAGCATCAGATCCACCCTGGCCAGCGCCTCGCGCACGGCTGGCCCTGTGAGGCGGTCCCCTGGCGCCGCCGCCAGCGCCGCCAGCAGGGCTCGTGCGCCGGCGTAGCCGTGCATGGCGAGCGGGGCAGGGGGCTCGCCGAAGCGCCGCTGGAAGGCCTCGACGAAGGCACGGGAGGCCTCCTCGGTCCCGGGGGCCGTGATCCCGGGCTCCCAGGTGGTGGTCCCGAACAGCCCCTCACTCGCCGGGCCCAGCTCCCGGATGACCTCGGGGAACTCCATCCCGAAGGTCCCCAGGTAGGCTGCGAGGGGGTGCTGCCGGGCCCGGAGCTGCCGGACCAGAACCAGGTGGTCGCCGAAGAAGGCGTTGGAGACCAGGACCGGAGCCCCGCCGGCCCGGACGCGGCTGAGCAGGGGGGCGAAGTCGCTGAGGCCCGGGGTAAACTGGTCCTCTACGAGGACGGCGATCCCGGCCGCGCGGAGCCCCTCGCGCTGCCGGAGGGCAAGCTGGGACGCCCCGGGGGTGTTGGCCGAGAGGAGAGCGACGGCCCGCGGCTTGAGCAGATGCTGGAGGAAGCCGACCGTGGCCTCCACGTAGCCTCCCAGGCTGCTCACCCGGAAGAAGAACCGGTACCCCCGCTCTGTGAGCCGCTCGTCCAGGGAGGCCGTGGCGACGTAGGGGACCCGGTAGCGCTCCGCCACCTCGCTCACCGGGCCCACGAGGCTGTCCACGTAGCCCCCCACCAGGCCCACGGCGCCGTCCCGGCCCGCCAGCCTTTCGGCGGCGGCCAGCGCCCGCTCCGGCCGGCCCTCGTCATCCTGGACGAGGAGGCGAACCGACCTGCCCCCTATCCCGCCGCCGGCGTTGGCCTCCTCGACGGCCAGCACGATCCCCCGGTGGATGGCTGTCCCCTGGGGGGCGAAGCGTCCGGTCAGGGAGTTTACGGCGCCGATCGGGATGGAGGGGGGACCTGCAGCGAGAGTTGTCGCCGCCAGGAGGATGGGGAGGGCGAGCAGGGTCGGGCGGAGGCCCTTCGGCAAATCTCTCCCCCGCTCAGCGGAGCTCTGGGGACCCGCAACGAAAGCAGTTCCCGAGGCATCTAGAACAAAACAAAAAGATGCAGGGCCACCATAGCAGAGCCCCCCGGGAGGGTCAATCGGGCGGCCGTCCCTGTGGCGGGCACTCATCGGGTGTTGCTCCGCTGCAACATGTGCCCAGGGTTCTCCGGCCTCCGTCGGTTTCCCCGGGCCGTGAAGAAATCGGAGGCGGCCGGCGTCGGTGAAGGCGTGGGTGTGTGGCCCTCCGGGCCGTCCGTGGTGGAGGAATCATTCGGCTATTGCGGGGCAGACCGAAGCGGCGTGGCATGCGAATTGCTAGTCTCCCGGGTATCATGGTGTCGTGTGCGGCCTTTTCCAAATTCTTTCAACACCGAGGGAATCCCATGGCGATCACCTGGACGGACATCAGCACGATCACCGTCTTCCTCAGCCTGGCAGCGGTGCTGCTGGGGAATGGATTTGCCTATCTCCTTCACCGCGACGCCGAGGAAGTCCGCCGGAACCGCCAGGACGCCTGCACCCGCCATCAGTGGGTGCAGGGCCAGTCGGGCGGCCTGACCTGCCAGCTCTGCGGGAAGGTTCCCGGCTAGCCCCTGTCCAACCCCCCCTGGTCTCTCCTGTTGAGGCCGTGCGCTCCTCGCCTGCCTGCGGTGAGCCTCCGCTCGCCGGTGGCGGGCCCGGTGTAGCGATTTCACCCACGCAGGATCAGTGCGGGTGCGGCGGTTCGGCCTCGTCGAAAGTGATGGGGATCTCGAGGGTGCTGGAAGGATTGAAGAAGATCTCTGGGACGTCGGAGTATTCCCGGTGAATCAGGGTCACCTTCTCGCGCAGTTCGACCATGACCTGCTGCCGGAGGGCCCCCTCGTCGGCCGGGCTCCCGTCGGGGGTTGGGATGAGGGGGAGCCGATCGAAGGTCAGCCGCTTCGGCAGGAACTGATCGAGCCGGCACCCGAACTGGTGCTGCTTGTTCCCGACGATGGAGACGAGGCGCTCGATCTGCAGCCTCTCGATGGTCTTCTCATCCGTCTCGCTCCACGTGATGTCCGCCTCGGCATGGCTGTGCCACCAGACCCGAAGCGCGGCGGGATCCTTCCCCTCCTGGACCGTGCGGAGCAGGTGATCTGCCACCGCCTGGGGGTCGAGCTCGGTGTCCGAGTCGGACGCCCGTTGACGGATGAGGAAGATCTCAGCCACCCGGAGATCGTCTCCGAAGGGCTCCACGGTTCCGAGGCCGCCAACTTCGAAGGGGCAGAGAGTGATATACAGCTTCAGGCGCTGGAAAGCCTGAGGGGCGATAAACACCCGCGGGACCTTCCGCTGTTCGGGGCCGGGCCCTCCCATCACCCCTCCTCGCCCATCGCACGCCTCGAGCGATTTCCCGGGTCGAATGAACAAAGAGCGGGGAAGCCCTGAAGCCTCCCCGCTCTTTCCGTCCACTCATCCGAGCCTCAGCCCTGAGGCTCCTCGGTCTGCGAAGGGTGTCGCCTCCTGCGCGGGAGCTAGGCCGTGGCCTTCGCCGTCACCGGCGCAACGGGACGCTTCGCGAGCAGCTCGGACACAAACGCGATCGCGCAGAGGACTCCCGCGGTGTAGAAGGCGACCCGGTAGTCCTGGTAGAGGTCGAACATCCGCCCGCCGATCCGCGGGCCGATGATCCCCGCAATCCCCCACGCGGTAAAGAGCAGGCCGTAGTTCACGCCTGCATTCTTGGTCCCCCAGAAATCCGAGGTCGTGGAGGCGTTCACGGACAGTTGGGTCCCGTAGCACCAGTACACCACGAACACCGTGATGTACAGCAGCGCGATGTTGCCGCCGACGTGGTACAGGATCGGCATGGCAATGGCCGAGACCGCGATCATGAGCCTGAGGACGTTGAGCCGGCCGAGGGCATCGGACATCCAGCCCGAGAGGATCCGGCCGGAGGCGTTCCCCGCTGCCCCGATGACGAGACCCATGGTGGCCAATGCCTCGCTCGGGACCCCCACGCTCCGCGCGAAGGGGACCAGCTGGCTGATCACCATGAGGCCCGCCGCGGTGCCGAGCGCATAGGCGACCCACATGAAGTAGAAGCTGGGCGTCTTCAGCACCTCGCCAGGGGTGAACTCGTAGGTCGTTGCCGCGGCCTTGGCCGTGGCCGGGGCCGGCGTCCATCCGGCCGGCCGGTAGCCGGCGGGCGGGTTCTGGAGGAGGAACGCCCCGACCATCGTCATGACGAAGAAGATCACTGCCAGGACCATGAAGGTCGTCCGCCACCCGTACGACGGGATCAGCCAGGCTGCGGCCAGGGGGCCGAAGATGGCCGAGCCGCCGCCGTACCCGGCGACCGCCAGGCCGACCGCGAGGCCCCGTCTATCCGGGAACCATTTGGCCATGACGGGGATCGGTGTCGCGTAGCCGAAGCCGTTCCCGATCCCGCCCATCACGCCAAACCAGAAGAAGAACGCGTTCAGGCTGTTCACGTAGGCGCAGGCGAAGAACCCGATGCTGACCAGGGTCCCGCCGATGATCGAGATCTTGAACGGGCCCAGCTTGTCCTGCATCCGCCCGGCCAGGATGAACGACAGCCCGAACACAAAGACCGCGATCGTGAACACCATCGAGACATCGGCCCGCTTCCAGCCGAACTCCTTCTCCAACGGCGCGACGAACACGCTCCAGGCGTAGAGCGCACCCAGGGCGAGGTTCATGGACATCCCGCCCACCACCCGCCACCACCGGTTCAACCCTTGTTCCATGCTGTGCCCTCCTCCCCCGTCTTAGGCGTTAGCACCGAGGGGAAATACGGACCGGACCAGCACCGATCCGCGCCAAGTCCACCGAGGCGTGCATCTCCAATAGGGGTCTCGAGTGCCTGGCTCGGCGGCTCGCCGCCGGGCTCGCAGCACTCGCCGAGCGCCGATCACGTTCTCTCCCGTGCGTGGCGTCCAGCTTTCCCGCCAGGCCTCCAGGGTATCTCCCCTGGCGACGCGCCCCCTGGACGGGGGGAGCGGGCGTGCTGCGAAGCCGTGGGTCAATTTTTCGGTGCGCAAGCAAGACGGAGATCTTCGTGCGGGCTGGAAATACCGGCTCTGCCTCTTCAGACTCTCAGATGGCTCGGCTTGGGGAGCCCAGGTGACTGATGCCGGGTCGGCGCATCACCTCCTTCGCCCCCTTCGAGGTCATGGCTGGATGCCGAGTCGGCCCTAGTCGCTACCATGGGCCAGGAGGGGGTGTCAAGGAAAAATTCACAAGGCGTTTTACTGTGGGAAACAGACATCCCAGGGAAGCCCCCGGCACCGGCAGGCCGGCGCGGCGAAGCCGCCCAGTTTGGCCTTGACAAAACCTGCGCGCTATTTCACCATGGGCGTCGGCATTTCGCGAGTCACCCACCTCAGCCTGTACCCCGGAGCCCTTCGACGCCCTTGAGGCCGTCCCTGAGGTCGCCTTTTCCCAGGTGGCGTGCCCGAGGCCCAGCGCCCAGCCCAATGGAGCAGCCGGCACAAGCGCAGGAGGCCCTCCCATGAGCGCGCCCGAGGGCCCTCTCAAGCGGACCCCGCTCAACCGCGTCCACCACGCCATGGGGGCGAAGATGGTCCCCTTCGGCGGCTGGGACATGCCGGTCCAGTACTCCGGGATCCTGGACGAGCACCGGGCGGTCCGGACGGCGGCGGGGCTTTTCGACGTGAGCCACATGGGCGAGTTCGAGATCGCGGGGCCCGAAGCCCTGCCCGCCCTGCAGCGCCTCATCACCAACGACGCCTCCCGCCTCGCCCCCGGCCAAATCCAGTACGCGGCCCTCACCTACCCCAACGGGACCTTCGTGGACGACCTGACCGTGTACCGGGTGGGCGAGAGCCAGTTCATGCTCACCGTCAACGCGGCCAACATCGAGAAGGACTTCGCCTGGATTCGGGAGCACCTCAAGGGCCGGGCCACGGTCGTGAACATCAGCGACGAGACCGCCCTGCTCGCGCTCCAGGGGCCCAGGGCCCGAGAGATCCTGCAACCCCTGACGCCCGTAGACCTGGGGGCCCTGAGGTATTACTGGTTTACCTCCGGGCGCGTGGCCGGCCTGGAGGCGCGGATCTCCCGCACCGGCTACACCGGGGAGGACGGTTTCGAGATCTACCTGCCGGCCCCCCAGGCCGAGCGGCTCTGGGAGGCGCTCCTCACCCAAGGGAAGGCGGCGGGGCTCCTCCCCTGCGGCCTGGGGGCGCGGGACACCCTGCGCCTCGAGGCCAAGATGGCCCTCTACGGCAACGACATTGATGACCGGCACACGGTCCTGGAGGCGGACCTGGGCTGGATCGTGAAGTGGGAGAAGGGGGAGTTCCTGGGCCGGGAGGTGCTGGCCCGGCAGAGGACGGAGGGGGTCGCTCGGAAGCTCGTCGGGTTCGAGATGGTGGGCCGGGGGATCGCCCGCTCTCACTACAAGATCCTCAAGGACGGCCGGCCCATCGGGGAGGTGACCAGCGGTGGCCCCGCTCCCTTCCTAGGGAAGGCCATTGGCCTGGGGTACGTCGAGGCCGCCTCCGCCGCCATCGGAACCGAGTTCGACATCCTCATCCGGGAGCAGCCCGTCCGGGCTCGGGTGGTCCCCACCCCCTTCTACAAGCGTCCAAAAAAGTAGCGGCGCCGCGGCCGGGCGGCGGGCGCCGCCCATGATCCCTCTCGAGCGGGAGGTGCGCATGACGAACCCCGAGGGCCTGAAGTACACGCGCGAGCACGAGTGGGTCAAGATCGAAGGGGACCGAGGGCGCGTCGGGATCACCCACTACGCCCAGGACCAGCTCGGGGACGTGGTCTTCGTGGAGCTCCCCAAGAAGGGGCGCCCGCTCCGCCAGATGGAGGCCTTCGGCGTCGTGGAGTCGGTGAAGGCCGTCTCCGACCTCTACTCCCCCGTGAGCGGGGAGGTGGTCGAGGCGAATACCGCTCTCGAGAAGCAGCCGGAGCTGGTGAACCAGGATCCCTACGGGAAGGGCTGGATGATCGTGGTGAAGGTCAAGAACGCGAAGGAGCTGGACGCCCTCATGACCGCGCAGCAGTACACGGCCTTCCTGGAGCGAGGAGGGAAGTGATGCGCTACATCCCCAACACCGACGCCGACTGCCGGCAGATGCTCACCACCATGGGCGTCCGGTCGGTGGAGGACCTCTTCGCCGACATCCCCCGGCAGGTCCGGGTCAAAGGAGACCTGCGGCTCCCGCCCGCCCTCTCCGAGACCGACCTCATGCGGCACCTCACGGGCCTGGCGGCCCGGGATGCCGACGTGGACAGCTACGCCTCCTTCCTGGGGGCCGGGGCCTACAACCACTTTGCCCCGACGATCACGAACCACCTGATCCTCCGGGGGGAGTTCCTGACCGCCTATACCCCCTACCAGCCCGAGATCTCCCAGGGGACGCTCCAGGCCATCTACGAGTACCAGACCCTCGTCTGCCAGCTCACCGGGATGGAGGTGGCCAACGCCTCGATGTACGACGGGGGATCGGCGCTGGCGGAGGCGGTCCTGATGGCGCAACGGGCCACGGGCCGCGAGGAGGTGGTGGTCGCCCGCACCGTCCACCCGGACTACCGGCAGGTGATCCGGACCTACCTGGGGCCGCTGGGGATCCGGATCCGCGAGGTCCCCTACGGGGCCGCAGGCGGGAGCGACCTGAAGCTCCTCCGGGCCGCGGTGACGGAGCAGACGGCCTGCGTGGCGGTCCAGTCCCCCAATTTCTTCGGGGTCGTGGAGGAGGTGGCCGAGGCGGCCGACGCCGCCCACGCGAAGGGAGGGCTGGCGGTCGTGGCCGTGGCCGAGCCGGTCTCCCTGGGCCTCCTCGCCCCTCCCGGCGAGCTGGGGGCCGACATCGTGGTGGGGGAGGGGCAGGCGTTCGGCAATCCCATCTCCTTCGGGGGCCCCTACCTGGGCTTCTTCGCCACCAGGGAGCGGTACATCCGGAGCATGCCCGGGAGGTTGGTGGGGCAGACCGAGGATCGGGACGGTCGGGTGGGCTACGTCCTCACCCTCTCCACCCGGGAGCAGCACATCCGCCGGGAGAAGGCCACCTCCAACATCTGCACCAACGAGGGACTCTGCGCGCTGGCCGCCACCATCGCCCTCTGCACCCTGGGGAAGCAGGGGGTGCGGGAGATGGCCCTCCAGAACCTCCGAAAGGCGGCTTACGCCAAGCGGAAGCTCGCCAAGGCGAAAGGGTTCGCCCTCCGGTTCGGCGGCCCGACGTTCAACGAGTTCGTGGTGCAGAGTAAGCGCCGTCCCGTCCGCCAGCTCCTCGGGGCCCTGGCCCGCAAGCGGGTCCTCGCGGGGGTGGCGCTGGATCGCTTCTATCCCGAGCTCCGGGACTGCTTCCTGGTCTGTGTGACCGAGCAGAACCGCCGGGAGGAGATTGACGGGCTGGTGAAGGCCCTGGGAGGGGGACGATGAGCGAGTACACCGTCGGCACCCGCGGCCTCGTCTTCAACGAGCCCCTGATCTTCGACCGGAGCGTGCCGGGACGGGTGGCCTACTCCCTCCCGCAAAGCGACGTCCCCGAGGAGAAGGCGGAGCGGCTGATCCCCCGGAAGTTCCTCCGGAAGGAGATCCCGGGGTTCCCCGAGGTGAGCGAGATGGACGTCGTCCGCCACTTCACCCGGCTCTCCCAGTGGAACTACGGGATCGACCTCGGCATGTACCCGCTGGGCTCCTGCACCATGAAGTACAACCCCCGCGTGAACGAGGACGCGGCGCGCCTGCCGGGCTTCGCCCGGGCCCACCCCTTTCAGCCGGAGGAGCTGAGCCAGGGGGCGCTCCAGCTCATGCACGAGCTGGCCGCGTACCTGGCGGAGATCGCCGGCATGGACGCCGCGTCGCTCCAGCCCGCGGCCGGGGCGCACGGCGAGCTGACCGGGATGCTCCTGATCCGGGCGTACCACGTCAGCAAGGGGAACCCCCGCAAGAAGGTGCTGGTCCCGGACTCGGCCCACGGCACCAACCCCGCCTCCTCCGCCATCTGCGGCTACCAGGTGATTCCGGTGAAGACCGGCCCCCGGGGCTCGGTCGAGCCGCAGGTCGTGGCGGACGTGATGGACGCGGACGTGGCCGCCATCATGGTGACCAATCCGAACACCCTGGGGCTCTTCGAGGAGAACATCGTGGAGGTCTGCCAGGTGGTCCACGCCAAGGGAGGGCAGGTCTACTGCGACGGGGCCAACATGAACCCCATGGTGGGGATCGCCAAGATGGGCGCCATGGGGATCGATGTGCTGCAGTACAACCTCCATAAGACCTTCTCCACCCCGCACGGCGGGGGGGGGCCGGGCTCCGGCCCGGTCGCCCTGAAGGCCCACCTGGCCCCCTTCATGCCGGTCCCGGTGGTCGTGAAGCGGGGGGCGCGCTACGCCCTCGACTACGGGCGGCCCCATTCCATCGGCAAGGTCCGGGCGTTCTACGGCAACTTCGGCATGATGGTCCGGGCCTACGCCTACATCCGCACCCTCGGCCCGGACGGCCTGCGCCGCATGGCCCAGACCGCCGTCATCAACGCCAACTACCTGATGAACCAGCTGAAGGGGGTGTACGACCTTCCCTACGACCGCGCGTGCAAGCACGAGTGCGTCTTCTCGGATGCCCTGCAGGCGAAGAAGGACGTCCACACCCTGGACATCGCCAAGCGCCTGATGGACTACGGCTTCCACCCCCCCACCATCTACTTCCCCCTCATCGTCAAGGGGGCGCTCATGATCGAGCCGACCGAGTCGGAGAGCAAGGAGACCCTGGACCAGTTCATCGCGGCCCTCAGGCGGATCGCGGCGGAGGCGGAGGAGCACCCCGACCTCCTGCACGAGGCCCCCGTCAAGCCCCGGGTCTCCCGCCTGAACGAGGTGAAGGCTGCCCGGGAGCCGAACCTCCGGTGGCAGCCCCGCCCGGCGCCCCCGCCCGGGGGAGGGGCCGGATAGGGGATCCGGATTCGCAGGAAGCGCGCCCCCGGAGCCGCGGCTCCGGGGGCTTCGCGTTTCCAGGGGATGGGTCTCTGGGCTTGAGGTTCCGCCCGCCCGCGTATACAATAGAGATGGCAGACGAGGAGGGGAGGATGGCCGAGGGCAAGGTCCTGGCCACGAACCGGAAGGCCCGGCACGACTACCACATCGAGGAGACCTTCGAGGCGGGCATCGCCCTGCAGGGGACGGAGGTCAAGTCGCTGCGGAACGGGCGGGCCAACCTGAAGGAGGCCTACGGGGAGGTCAAGGGGGGCGAGGTCTTCCTGGTGAACTGCCACATCAGCCCCTACGAGGCGGGCAACCGCTTCAACCACGACCCCCTCCGGCGGCGGAAGCTCCTCCTGCACCGGCAGGAGATCCGGCGCCTCATCGGGAAGGTGCAGGAGAAGGGGCTCACCCTCATCCCCCTGGCCTTCAGCCTCAAGGGCCGGCGCGTCAAGGTGGAGCTGGCCCTGGCCCGAGGCAAGAAGCTCTATGACAAGCGGGAGGACATCAAGCGGCGGACCACGGAGCGGGAGATCGCCCAGGCTCTCAAGGCGGTCGGGCAGGCGTCGTGAGCGGAGCCTGCCGGACCCGCTCCCGCGGTCCCGGACCACTCACGAAAGGGGGCGCTCGGTTTCGACGGGGAGGAGATGAGTAGCGGCGGCGTGCCGAGGTCCCATGACCCTCGTAAATCCCATGGGAAACAAGCACCTGCCAATCACGAATTGGCCCTGGCTGCCTAACTAACAGCCACGCGTCCCCGCCTTCGCCTTTCGGGGCGGGAGCCGCGCCGTACAGGAAGGCTGGCCCTCCGGCCCGGCCCGGGGCCGGCGGGCGAGAGCACGTAGGGCTGGCCCCAACAGGAGCCCGCCTGTGGGCGCCCAAGGGGCGAGAATCAATTCGCAGGCTACGCACGTAGAAGCGGTTACGGGTCCCTTCTCGGACGCGGGTTCGACTCCCGCCGCCTCCACCAACCGATCGTCAGCCCCCGGCGGCCATGGCGGCCCCCGGGGGCGTTTTCCTTCGAAGCCGGCGCCCGCAGGGCGTCGCCCGCATCCCCCGGGAGCGGGCCGGCGGGGCCGCGGTTACCCCGGCTTCGGGCCGGGCTGGCGCAGGCCCTTCCGGAGCTCCTTGTCCCCCCGCTCCCGGACATCCTCGCCGCGGACGATGTAGATCACGTCTTCCGCGATGTTCGTCGCATGATCGGCGATGCGTTCCAGGCGCCGGGAGACCAGGATCAGGTCGATCGCCCGGGGGATGGTGGCAGGATCGCTGATCATGTAGGTGAGGAGCTCCCGGAAGACCTGGTCCCGCAGGCTGTCCACCTCGTCGTCCGCCTCGATGACGCTCCGGGCGAGGTCCGGGTCGCGGCGGACGAACGCGTCGAGGCTCTTCCGGACCATCTCCTGCGCGAGGCCCGCCATGCGGGGGATATCGATGAGGGGCTTGACCTGGGGCTGGGTGATGAGGGAGCGGGCCCGGAGCACAATGCTCACCGCCTGGTCCCCGATGCGCTCGAGGTCGCTGTTGATCTTGATGGCGGCGGCGATGAAGCGGAGGTCCGAGGCCATCGGCTGGCGGAGGGCGAGGAGCGTCAGGCACCGATCGTCGATCTCGATGCAGAGGAGGTCCATCTCCTCCTCGTGGGCCAGCACGGCCTGCACCAGCGCCTCCTCCCGATCCACGAGAGCCTTGACGCTCTTGTGGATCATCGCCTCGGCCACGCTCCCCATCCCCAGGAGGCGGTCCCGCAGGGCCTGAAGCTCTACTTCGAATCGCCGCTCCATCCCCCCTCCCCCTACCCGAACCGTCCGGTGAGGTAGGCCTCCGTCCTGTGGTCCCTGGGCATCCGGAAGAGCTCCTTGGTGACCCCGAATTCCACCAGCTCGCCGAGGAGGAGGAACCCCGTATAGTCGGAGACGCGGGCCGCCTGCTGCATGTTGTGCGTGACGATGATGATCGTATACCGGTGCTTCAGTTCCAGCATCAAGTCCTCGATCTTGGCCGTGGCGATCGGGTCCAGGGCGGAGCAGGGCTCGTCCATCAGGAGCACGTCCGGCTCGACGGCGAGCGCGCGGGCGATGCAGAGGCGCTGCTGCTGGCCGCCCGAGAGGCTGAGCGCGCTGTCGTGCAGCCGGTCCGAGACCTCCTCCCAGAGCGCGGCGGCCCGCAGGCTCCGCTCCACGATCCCGTCCAGGTCTGCCTTGCTCCGGACCCCGAGGATCCGGGGTCCGAAGGCGGCGTTCTCGTAGATGGACTTGGGGAACGGGTTCGACTTCTGGAAGACCATCCCCACGCGCTTGCGCAGCTCCGTGACATCCAGCGCCGGGTCGTAGATGTCGGTCCCGCCGACCTGGATGGTGCCGGCGATCCGGACCCCGTCCACCAGGTCGTTCAGCCGGTTCAGGCAGCGGAGCAGGGTGGTCTTGCCGCAGCCGGAGGGCCCGATGTAGGCGGTGATCCGGTGCTGGGGGACCGCCATGGAGATGTCTTTGAGGGCGATCTTCTCCCCGTACCAGAGCGAGAGGTCCTTGATCTTCACCATGGGTGTCTCCGCGCCCGCGGCGGCCGGGAGGCCTCCGCGCGGGGCCCGGGGCAGGATCTCCGTGGGCATCCTCCGCTCCTACAGGGCCGACACGGCGTACTTGCGCCGGAGTCGGTTCCGCAGGCTGATGGCGGCAAGGTTCAGGGCCAGGACGATCAGGAGCAGCAGCATGGTGGTCGTATACACCATCGGCCGCGCCGCGTCCACGTTCGGCGACTGGAAGCCGACGTCGTAGATGTGGAACCCCAGGTGCATGAACTTCCGGTCGAGGTGGAGGAAGGGCCAGAACCCGTCGATGGGCAGGGCCGGGGCCAGCTTGACCACGCCGGTGATCATGAGCGGCGCGACCTCGCCGGCGGCGCGGGCCATGGCCAGGATCAGGCCGGTGAGGATACTCGGCATCACCGCCGGGAGCACCACGCGCCAGGTCGTCTCGAACTTGGTCGCCCCGAGGGCGAGCGAGGCCTCCCGCGTCCCGGCGGGCAGCGCCGCCAGCCCCTCCTCGGTGGCCACGATCACCACGGGGACCGTGAGCAGCGCCAGCGTGAGCGAGGCCCAGAGGATCCCGCCGGTGCCGAAGGTCGGGGTCGGGAGCGCCTCGGCGAAGAAGAGCTGGTCGATCGTCCCCCCGACGGAGTAGATGAAGAAGCCGACGGCGAAGACCCCGAAGACGATGGACGGCACCCCCGCCAGGTTATTCACCGCGATCCGGACGGCGCTGACCGCCGGCCCCTGCCGGGCGTACTCCCGGAGGTAGAAGGCGGCCAGAACCCCCAGCGGCGTCACGGCGAGGCTCATGATCAGGACCATCATCACGGTCCCGAAGATGGCGGGGAAGATCCCCCCCTCCGTATTCGCCTCCCGGGGCTCGTCCGCGATGAACTCCCAGACCTTGGCGAGGTAGAAGCCCACCTTCTCGGGGAGCCCCATCGCGTTCGGGCGGTAGGCCCGGACCACCTGGGCGAGGGGGACCTCCTTTTCCTTGCCCCCTGCCGCGGCGATCGTGACGCTGCCCGTCGAGGTCTGCCGGAGCAGGGTGAGAGCCCCCTCCTGCTCCCGGTACCGGGCGTCCCACGCCGCCGCCTCCTGCCGGAGCCGCTCGACCTCCAGGCCGGCCGGGACGTTGCCCAGCGCGAGGCGCCGGAGCCGGAGGCGGATCTTCTCCTGCGCATGGTTGATGGCACCGATCTCCTTCTTCTCGATCCGCCGGATCTCCCGGGAGAGCCGGGCAGCCTGCGGCAGCCGGGCCTGGAGCTCCCCCCAGCCGGCCTCGGGTCCCTCCGCCACCACCCGACCCCCTTCCTTCACCACCCCGAGGATCCCGTACAGGTTTCCCCACTCCCGCCGCTCGATGACGACAGCCTCCGGCGGGGTCTCGCGCTTCGCGATCCGGGCTTCCTCGACCCAGACGAAGTCGCTGCCGGTGAGGTCCCGGTTCCCCTGCTTGACCTGGATCCGGTACCGGGGGGGCGTCGCCGGGGGAGCCCCCGGCTGCGGGATGGCCTCCCGCTCTGCGACCTGGCCCATCACCACGGTGCCGTCGGTCAGGGTGACCCGCACCACGTCGGCCGGCCAGAAGAGGCCCAGCCCGTTGACGAGGATGAGGAGCGTGAGCCCGGTCACCATCAGGATGGAGAGGGCCAGGGCCCCGCCCGTGAGCCAGATGAAGGGATCGCCGCTCTTCCAGAAGCGCTTCCAGGGACTCATAGCGCCTGGTACCTCCGGCGCAGCCGGAGCCGGACCAGCTCGGCGACGGTATTCACGAGGAACGTCATCACGAAGAGGAGGAAGGCCGCCAGGAAGAGGACCCGGTAGAGCGTCCCCCCCTCGGGCGCCTCCGGGAGCTCGACGGCGATGTTGGCCGAGAGAGCCCGGAAGCCGTTGAAGATGGACCAATCCATGACGGGGGTGTTGCCCGTTGCCATGAGGACGATCATCGTCTCGCCCACGGCCCGCCCGAGCCCGATCATGATGGCGGAGAAGATCCCGGGGCTCGCCGTGGGGAGGACCATCCGCAGGGCCGTCTGCCAGCGGGTCGCGCCGAGCGCCAGCGACCCGGCGACCAGGTGCGGCGGGACGTTCGAGAGGGCGTCCTCGGCGATGGTGAAGATGATCGGGATCACGGCGAAGCCCATGGCGAACCCCACGACCAGGGAGTTCCGCTGGTCGTAGGTGAGGCCCAGGGTGCGCAGGAGCCACCCCCGGTAGTCGCCGGCGAGAAGGGCCGACTCGACCAGCCCCCCGAGGGAGAAGGCGAGCCAAGCCCCCACGAGGATGACGGGCACGAGCAGGAAGACCTCCGTCCCGGCTCGGACCCGTCGGCGGAACGTCACCGGCGCCAGGCGCCAGAGGGCGAGGGCCAAGAGGATGAGCACCGCGAGCACCCAGGGCAGGAGGAAGAGCCCCGGCACCACCTTCTCCACCATGGGCGCCAGCCACAGCCCGGCCACGAACCCCAGGACGACGCTGGGGAGCGCGGCCATGATCTCTACCGTGGGCTTCACGATCCCTTTCAGGGTGGGGTGCATGAACTGGGAGGCGTAGAGCGCGCCGAGGAGGGCGACGGGGATGGCGAAGAGGAGGGCGTAGAGAGTCCCCTTCAGGGTGCCGAAGATGAGCGGGGTCAGGCTGAGCTTCGCCTCGAAATCGTCGGTCCCCCCCGTGGACTGCCAGACGTGGTCGGGCTCGGGATAGCCCTCGTACCAGATCTTCGCGAAGAGGCTCCGCCACGTGACCTCGGGGTGGGGGTTGTGTAGGCCCCAGTGGGCCAGGCGTCCCGCCGCGTCGGCCGCCACGAAGCCGTCCGCCTTGGGGGCGAAGGTGATGGCCCGGAGCTGATCGGCCTCGACCCGGGCCGTGAGCAGGGTCGCTCCCGTGGTGCCGTAGTGGAGGTGTACGGTGCCGGACCCGTCGCCCGTGAGGAACCCCTTGTCCCGGCGGGAGGAGGCGAAGGCCACCACGGGGCCGCCGTGAGGAGTGAAGTCATGGATCTTCCGGAGGCGGCGCCGCCCGCCATCGTCCGGGAGGATTTGCCAGGAGCTGACGCCGCCTGCCGCGTCGCCGACGACGAGGGTCCGGTCCCCGATCAGGAAGCCCAGCGCGGTCACGCCGACCCCGGCGCGGCCCACGGCGAGCAGGACCTCCGCCACCCCCGGCTCGCTCGGGTCGCGGAGATCCAGGCGGGCGATCTGGCCGGCGGAGGTGCCCACGAACAGGTCCTCGCCCCGCCCGTCCAGGGCCAGGGCGGTGATCTCTCCCTCCACCGGCAGCGCGAACGACCGGCGCGCCTCCTCCCTCGTGGCGGGGCCGATCAGGGCCTTCCGTTCGGTCACCAGGACCAGGATGAGGTCCTTCGGGCCGACGACGGCCGCGGTCATGGGACCGCTCGGTGCGGTGACCTGGGCCACGAGGCGCACGGGCCGGCCGTTTGGATCGGCCGTGAGCGGCTCCGCCGCCCCCAGCTCGGGGTCCACCCGTCGCCCGCCGGCGGGGAACGACACGGTGAACAGGATCTCGACCGGGAGCACGCGCCCATCGGAGAGACCCAGGGCCAACTGGCCCCCCCGGGGGGTCGAAGCGGAAACCACGGACGCGGAGCCGAGCCCCGGCAGGGGCGGCGTCGGGAGGAGCCGCTCCTCCTTGAGGGAGACGAACTGGAGGCCAGCCCGGGTCACCACGTAGGCCACCTCGCGGTACTCGTCGACGCCGGCCCGGAGCGGCGGTCCGCCGGTTCCCGCCGGAACCGTGGTGACCGGCGTGGCCGTTGGCGCCTTGAAGAGAGGAAAGACCTCGGCGGCGATGACGAGCAGGATGGCGAGGATCGAGGCGATGATGGCCCCCCCGCCGAGCCCCACGAGGCGGCGCGCCAGGCGGTCCACCAGGAGCCGGCGGCTGATCTGCTCCCGGGGGAGGGTGAGCGGGCGGGCCGGGGTCCCCGGCCCGCCCGCCGCGAGTGCTTCGGTGCGATCGGCCATCGCTACAGGAGCTTGCTCAGCTCTTCCCGGGCGATGCTGGCCGGGATCGGGAAGTAGCCATCCTTGACCACGACCTCCTGCCCTTCCTTCGACAGGACCAGCTTCACGAACTCCCGGGTCAAGGGGTCGAGCCCCTTCCCGGGGGCCCGGTTGGTGTACACGTACAGGAACCGCGCCATGGGATAGGTGCCGGCGTAGGCGTTGTCCGGCGTCGCCTCCTGGCAGCGGGCCCCTTCCTTCTCCGCGAGGGGCACCGCCCGGACGCCGGAGGTGGCGTAGCCGATCCCGCTGTACCCGATGGCGTAACGGTCCACGGTCACGCCCTGCACGACCGAGGCCGAGCCGGGCTGCTCCTTCACCTCATCCTTGTAGTCGCCGTTCTTCAGGGCGTGCTCCTTGAAGAAGCCGTAGGTGCCGGAGGCCGAGTTGCGCCCGTAGAGGCTGAGCGGCCGGTTCGCCCAGTCCCCGGTGAGCCCGAGCTGACCCCAGGTCTTGATGTCCTCCTTGTAGCCGTAGCGGCGGGACTTGGAGAAGATCGCGTCCACCTGGGCCATCGTGAGGCATCGGATCGGGTTGTCCTTGTTCACGAAAACGGCCAGGGCGTCCACCGACGTCCGGACGGGGGTCGGCTTGTAGCCGTACCGCTTCTCGAAGGCGTCGATCTCCGACCCCTTCATCGGGCGGGACATGGGGCCGAGCTGGGCCGTCCCCGAGATCAGGGCCGGCGGGGCCGTGCTGGACCCCTTTCCCTCGATCTGGATCCTCACGTTCGGGTAGAACCTGGAGAAGGTCTCGGCCCACAGGGTCATGAGGTTGTTCAGCGTGTCCGAGCCGATGCTGGAAAGGTTCCCCGAGACGCCGCTCACCGCCTTATAGGGTTGGAGCCCCGGGTCCACCCTCAACGCATCCTGGGCACCCCCGAGGCCCGCCAGGGCCACGGTCATCGCCAGGGCTATTCCTCCCGCCAGTCCGCGCCTCTTCAGTTGCATCTGGTCTCTCCTCTCGTTGTTCGGTTCCATGATCCCCGACCGATGTTACAGAGCCGTGACGGTTGTGTTACGAGCGTGTAACAATCCCCGCTTCCGGGGCAAGAGCCCTGACTAGGCACCCGGCGCTCGCCAGGTTCGTGGCCACCGCGATGTTATGGACGTCCGCCACCCGCAGGAGCGCTGTGATGTCCGGCTCGTGTGGCTGGGCCGTGAGCGGGTCCCGGAGGAAGATCAGGGCATCGACCTCCCCCGCGGCGATCTCGGCCCCGATCGCGAGGTCGCCCCCGCGGGGGCCGGGGAGGACTTCCCGGACCTTCAGCCCGACCTGCTGCCGCAGGAGGGCCGCCGTCGCCTCGGTGGCGAGCAGGCTCCAGTCGGCAAATGCTCTCCGGTGCCGCCGGACGAAGGCCACCAGGTCGGATTTCTTCGCGTCGTGCGCGATGAGAGCGACCCGCCACCGGCGCCACCCCCATTCCTGTTCGTCGGGCATCTTGCCTCCTTTCCCCGAGCCGTGCGCGATCATCCACCTCACCCGGGAGGATCGCCCCCCGGGATGACGAACCAAGCACGGGAAGGTAAATTGTGGGTAACGCGAGAGGAGGGAGGCGGTTACTGGAAGATGTGGGGCAGGTTCAGGCCGAGGTAGAGGAGATAGAGGCCGACCAGGAGCCCCCCCATTCCCCTCCCGAGCCTCCGCGCCCAGAGGAGCCCGGACGCGACCAGGAGCGTGCATCCCATGAGGTAGGGCGCATGGAGGCGTAAGATCAGCGGATCCGCTGACAGAGGGCGGACGAGCGCGATGGCGCCCAGGTTCAAGGCCAGAAGGATCACCACGGTGCCCACGACGTTCCCCCACGCCAGCTCGGGGTGCCCCCGCCGGGCCGGGGTGACCATCCGCGCGGCCTCCTCGACACTCTCCCCCATTCCCACCACGATCATGCCGAGGAAGGTTTCGGAGAGGCGGAGGGTGGCGATCAGCATGGTGACGCCCCGGACCAGGAGCTCGGCTCCCACGAGCATCACCGCGGCCCCTCCCGCCAGCAGGCCCAGCGCCCGGGCACGGTGCAGGGCACGGGAGGGGTCGGCCGGGTCGGCGGTGCCGACGGGCAGCCGAGAGCGCCTGGAGAGCCACACGATGAGGCCGACGCCTGTGGCGAGGAGGAGGGCCCCCTCTCCCCGGCTGACCGTCCCATCATTCCACAGCACCACGGCAAACGGCACGAGACTCGCTGCCATGGCCATCGCGGCCGCTGGTGGGATCCGCACCTCCATGGGAACGAGGAGCAACGCCAGACCCAGCCCCCCGGTCAGCATGAAGATGGCGGCCCCGATGACCGTCCCGAGCGCCACCTGGGGAAGCCCCTGCACCGCCGCCACCAGGCCGGTGACCAGGTTCTCGGGCTCGAAGCCGGAGAGCACGGCGCCGACGAAAAATGGACTCAACCCGAAGCGCGCCGCACTCGCGATCGCGCCGTCCGTGAACCGCTCCGCCCCCCACAGCACGAGGGCGAGGCCGGCGACCAGCAACAGCGCGCCGAGCAGCATCTCAGGCCAACAGCTCCGGGAGGAGGTCGCGCATCCGTTCCTCGATCTCGTCACGGGATCGGCGGAAGACCGCGAGGACCTCGTCTCGCGAGCCCCTGGCCCGCGCCGGGTCGTCGAGGGGCCAGTGGAGGTGCTTCACGTCAGGCGGGAGCAGCGGGCAGCGTTCCTCGGCGTTTCCGCATACCGTGATCACGTAGTCCATGGCGCGGGCGAGGTCTTCGGAGAACGCCTTCGACCGGTGGGAGGAGATATCGACGCCTTTCTCGCGCATGACCTCCACCGCAGCCGGGTTCAGGCCCCTCGGCTCGATACCGGCGCTCAGGGCCTCGACCCGTCCCTCGCCGTAGGCTCGCAAGAATCCCTCGGCCATCTGGCTGCGGGCGGAATTGCCCGTGCAGACGAAGAGCACCTTCTTCCGGTCCATGTCAGCGCTCCTGTGCGGCCGGGAGGGTGAAATGGACGGTGGTGCCCCGGTTCAGCCGGCTCTCGATCCAGAGCTCCCCGCCGTGGGCCTGGACGAGGTGCTTGACGATCGCCAGTCCGAGACCGGTCCCGCCCATCTCCCGGGAGCGGGTCTTGTCCACCCGATAGAAGCGCTCCGTGATCCGCGGCAGATCGGTCGAGGGGATCCCGATTCCGGTGTCGCCAACCTGGATCTCGACGAAATCGCTCGGCCTCCGCGTTGCGCTCAGCGTGATCTGGCCGCCTTCCGGCGTGTACTTCACCGCATTGTCCACCAGGTTCACGAAGATCTGGGAGAGGCGGTCCCGGTCCGCCTGTACATCGAGGTCCGGGAGGACCTGATTCAGGAGGGCAAGGGTCTTGGCGGCGGCCTGGTTCTCGAACATGGCCACCACCGCGCCGGCCACGTCGCGGAGGCCGAGCGGGGCGGGCTTGAGGATCACCTTGCCGGTCTCAAGATCCGAGAGCTGGAGGAGGTCGTCGATCAGCCGCCCGAGGCGCTCGGCATGGGTATGGGCCACCTCCAGGAAGCGCCGCGCATTCGCGGCCTCCTCCAGGGCCCCATCGAGGAGCGTCTCCAGATAGCCCCTGATGGAGGTGAGGGGCGTGCGCAGTTCGTGGGAGACGTTCGCGACGAACTCCGTCCGCACCCGCTCGAGGCGACGAAGCTCGGTGATGTCGTGAAGGACCAGGAGGGTCCCCATTCCCGCGATGTCGATGCGCACCGGGAACGCATGGGCCTCCAGGATCCGACCGATCGGCGGGCCCAGCTCCACCTCGCGCCGGCACGTCTCTCCCGCGCCGCAGGTCTGGCAGCCTTGGACGAGGTCGAAGAGCTCTTTCTGCCGGATCACCTCCAGGAGGGGCCGTCCTGTCACGGTCTGCCCCTGGAGATCGAAGATTGCGCGGGCGCCGGGGTTCAGGAGGAGGACGCGTCCCCGGGAATCGATGGCGATGACCCCCTCCACCATGCTGTCGAGGATCGCCGCAAGCTTGGCCCGTTCGCCGTCCAGGTCCTGCATCTTCTCCTTCAGGCGCATCGCCATGGCGTTCAGCGCCTGGCCGAGCTCGGCGATCTCGTCCTTGCCGGCGGCTGGCACCTTCCGGTCGAAGTCCCCTTCGGCCATCCGGCGGGCGGCGGCCTGCATCTCCGTCACCGGCCGCGTCACCCGCCGGCTGATGAAGAGCCCTACCGCGAGGGCCACCCCGAAGGCGAGCAGCGCCCCGACCGCTACGGTGCGGCGCACCGATCTGACCGTCTTGGCCACCTCGGTCATGGGGAGGGCGAAGCGGAGCACCCCCTTGACGCTGGCCCCGTCGCTGAGGGGAATGGCTGCGTAGAGCATCTCGACGTCGAGCGTGCGGCTCCTCCGCAGGTGGCTTCCGACGCTCCCCGCGAGCGCCGCCTTGACCTCGGGCCGCGCGGCGTGGTTCTCCATCCGCCGGACCCCTTCCGGATCCCGCTCCGAATCCCCGAGAACCCTCCCGTCCTTGGCGATCACCGTCACCCGCGCCCCGAGCTTCACCGCATACTTCTCGGCCAGCTCCTGCACCCGCTCCGGCGGGCCCCCCCGCAGGAGAGCGGGGGCGATGGCGTCGTGGATGAGCCTGGCCTGCGTCACCAATCCGGCCGTGAGGCGCTCCACCGAGTGCCTCTCGAGGACGCGGGCGATGTACACCCCCATCACCGCCATTCCGAGCGCGGTGACGAGGAGCAGGCCAAGGGTCAGGCGAAGTGCCAGCCTCGACCGGAGCGCCTCGCTTACCCTCCCCATCATTCCTCCACGTTGAGCCGGTACCCCACGCCCTTCACGGTCACGATCCGCCTGGCCTCGGAGCCCAGCTTCTCCCGGAGGCGGCGGACGTGGGCATCCACCGTCCGCGACTCGACCCCCGTGGCGTCGGGATACCCCCACACCCCCTCGAGGAGCTGCTCCCGGTTCAGGGCCCGGCCATTGGCCCGCAGGAGCGCGCGGAGGAGGCCGAACTCCTTGAGGGTCAGCTCGACCGATTTCCCCTTGACCGCCACCTGATAGCCGGCCTCATTGACCTCGAGCTCGCCGATCCGCCTCACCGCCGGGCCGGGCGGCCCTTGCGCCCGGCGGAGAATGGCCTTGACCCGCGCGACCAGCTCGCGCGGGCTGAAGGGTTTCACCACGTAATCATCCGCCCCGACCTCCAGCCCCACCACGCGCTCCACCTCCTCCGCCTTGGCCGTCAGCATGAGGATGGGAACGCGCGCGGTCCCCGCGTCCCGGCGGAGCTGCCGGCAGACCTCCAGGCCGTCCAGGCCCGGAAGCATCAGATCGAGGATGAGCAGATCAGGGCGATGTTGCCGGGTGAGCCGGAGGGCGGTGGGACCATCGCCAGCCTGAAGGCACTGAAAGCCCTCTCTCTCCAGGTGGTGGCGCACCAGCGCTGCGATATCCTTCTCGTCATCGACCACGAGCACCTTGATGGCCATCTGGATTTCTCCGTCGCTCCTCTGAGAGTGTACCCCGTGGGGGGCGAAAAGAATTGCAGAAAAATCACCTCTGCTGGTGGCATACTACAGGAGGTGCAGGGACGGGAACTCGTCGGGGCAGGGTCGCTGCCGACGGGGGCTCCGGAGGCGGGATGGACCGGCTGGCGCGGACCTTCTGGGACCTGCAGATGGAAGACCCGATGAGTCTGGAGGACTTCTGTGAGGCGGTCCGGGGAGGACGCTACGGCCCGGCCGGCCCGGAGGAGATCGCCGAGTTCCTCGGGGAGGTCGAAGCGGCCATCCTGGAGAATATCGAGTTGAAGCTGGCCGAAAGCCCGCACCTGGCCCCGCTGCGCCAGGCGAAGATTGCCGAGACCCAGGCGATGGTCGCCGATCTGCTCCGCCGCTACGGTCCCGCCGGCTCCTGAGGTCCGCCCGTGGGCGGCCGGGGACCTCCCGCCCGCGGGAGGGGAAGCGCCTCGGCCTCCAGCTCCCGGAGGCCGGCGGCGAAGGCCAGGGCGTCGCGCCGGATCTCCTCCTGGATCCTGCCCCGGTCCTGCTCGAGACGGCCGATCTCCTGCTGGAGGCGGGCCAGCCGCTCCAGGGCGTCCCGAATGATCCGGTCGGCCTCCCGGGCGGCCTCCTCCTGCGCCGTCACGATCATCTCCTCGGCCAGCTTCTGGGCCGTGGCCAGCGTGTTCTGCACCGTTCCGGCCTGATCCCGCCAGCGGCTGAGCTCCGCCTGCAACCGCTGGCTCTCCTGCCGGAACTCCACCCCCCGCCGCTGCAGGGCCCCCAGCTCGTCCGAGACCGCCACCAGGTACTCGTACACCTCCCGCGGGTCGTAGCCGCGCAGCCGCCGGCGGAAGGTGTGGGCCCGGATCTCCTCCGGGCGCATGCGCCAGCGGGGGGGTTCGGGAGGCGGGGGAGACTCCTTTGCCGCGTAAGGGCGGGCCGGCCGCTCGGAGGGCCGGAAGAGCGGCGAGCCCTCGGGCGCGCCGGGGATGACCCCGCGGCCGGGGGTGATGGGGACGCCCTGCCCCGGTTCCGGGGCGGCCCGTGGAATCTCGATCGTGGAGAGGACCGCCCCCATATCGGGGGTCAGGAGCTCCGGGACGCTCAGGGGGACCTCCCCCGCCCTGGGCGCGCCCGGCTCTCCCATATCCGGGAGGAGCGGCTCGGCCCGCCGGCGGCCGAGGCGCCACCCGAGGAGCAGGAGGACAATCCCCGCCAGGACGATGACCGCGGCCAGCACAAGGGGAGAGGCGTACAGCAGGCTCGTCAGGCTCTCGAGGAACGTTCGCGCGTCCACGGGCCTCCTTCGCCGCGCCAGGGGCACCCCTCGTCCCGCCGGGGCGACGGCATCCTAGCATCCCCGGCTCCCGCCGGCAACGCCTCCCTGAGGCCGTCCGCGCCCTCGGGGCGTGGGGCGACGGACCCCTCCCGCGGCGAGAATCGTCTTGTCGGGGGTGGGGAAGTCTCCTAGACTAGCGCGACTGCAACGAGTTGGGGCTCACGCCCAGACTACAGCTGGGGTGCCGGGACCCGCTCTCCCGGGAGGCGCGGCATGACCGTCATCGCGATGACCAAGGAGATGGGGAGCCTCGGGACCTACATCGGGATGGAGGTGGCCAGGCGCCTCGGCTACGAGTTCGTCCGGCAGGACATCATCCGGCAGGCCGCCCAGGAGTTCGAGGTGTCTGAAGAGGACCTGATCAAGGCGGTGGAGGAGCGCCCCGGCTTCTTCGAGCGGCTCGGGCACGCCTCCCGGAAGCAGTTCATCTTCGTGGCGGCCGAGGTCTTCGACTTCGCCGAGCGGGGGAGGGCGGTCATCATGGGGCGGTTCTCCACCCTGCTCCTGCGGCCGGTCTCCCACGTCCCCACCATCCGGGTCTGCGCCCCGCTGGAGGTTCGGGGCCGCCGGGTGATGGAGCGGCACGGGATCGAGCGGACGGCAGCCCTCCGGATGATCGGGGCCTACGACGGGGGGGTGCGCGCCCGGGTCCAGGAGTTCTTCGAGGTGGACTGGCGGGATCCCTGGCAGTACGACCTGACCCTGAACACGGAGCGCTTGAGCCTGGAGGCCGGGGTAGAGCAGGTCCTCCGCCTCGTGGAGCGGCCCGAGTTCAGCTCCACCGAGGCCTCGCGCCAGCGGGTGGCCGACCTCCACCTGGCGGCCAAGGTGAAGGCGGTCTTGAAGGCCCAGGGGGCGACGACGCGCCTGGACGTGGAGGTGCGCGCGGAAGCCGGCGGCGTCCTGCTGGCGGGGACGGTTGCCTCGGAGGCCGAGCGGGAGGCGGCGGAGCGGGTGGCCCGGGGGGTCGCCGGCGTCCGAGAGGTCCGCAACCGGCTCGTGGCTACCGTCATGCGCCCCCGGTAAGGGCCCCGGCTCGCGCGCAAGGGGTGGGCCGCCCGGAGGTGGAGATGGACGAGGCGACGCTTGCGGCGGTCCTGGCGGAGGGTCGGGTCTTCGACCTGGCCGTGGAGTACTTCCCGGGGATGCCCCACCTGCCCCGGCACATCCCCTACGCCTTCTCGGTCGTCCGGAGTCACGGCGATGTGCTGATGCCGGAGGGGGTCTCGGCCTCGGTGGACCTCTTTCTCTGCGGGACCCACACCGGCACGCACCTGGACGCCCTGGGCCACTACTCCCGGAGCGGCCGCCTGCACGGCGGGGTGGAGGCGGCCGCCGTCCAGACCAAGACGGCAGGGCTCGCCGCCCGGGGCATCGAGGAGGCGGCGCCCCAGATCCGGCGCGGTGTCCTGCTCGATGTGGCCGCGGGGGCGGGGGTGCCGGTCCTCCCGGAGAGCACGGCGATCGGCCCGGGGGAGCTGGAGGCGGCTGCCCGCCGGGCGAGAGTGGCGCTCCGGCCCGGGGACGCCGTGTTGGTCCGGACCGGTTGGATCCGGCACTGGCCCTCCCGCAAGTACTACGACGAGGCCGGCGTCCCGGGGGTCACGCTCGAGGGGGCCCGCTGGCTCTCGGAGCAGGGGATCGCGCTGGCCGGCGGCGACACCTTCGCCTTCGAGCGGATCCCCACCCCCAACTTCCCGGTCCACTGCCACTTCCTGGTGGAGCGGGGGATCTTCCTCCTCGAGGTCGCGAACCTGGAGGCCCTCGGCGCGGCGGGGGCCACGACCTTCCTGCTCGCCGTCCTCCCCCTCAAGCTGAAGGGGGCCACCGGCTCCCCCGTCCGCCCCGTAGCGATTCTCTGAGATGGCGATGCGGACCATCGACGAGGGCCTGGTGGAGCGGACCTGGGAGGCGGTGCGCGCCCATACGCCGGAGGAGGCCAAGCGGGAGGCCCTGGCCTTCGTCGAGCGGCAGCCGCACGTGGTCACCTTCGTCCGGGCGTTCGGGGAGGAATTCCCGGAGGCGGTTCGGGGGCTGGCGCTGGGGGTCGTCTATTTCCTCTTCAAGGTCCTGGAGGCGGATCGGGAGGAGCCGGTCCCCACCGTCTCCGGCATGCGGCTCCGGGACGCCTACCGGGCCAACCTGGCCTGGCTGGAGACCTTCGAGGTGGGGGGGGAGGAGGTGGATGACCGCTTCCTCGAGCGGCGCCTCGGGGCGGCCGGCACCTTCCCCCAGCCGAACCTCCTCCTCTACCTCCTCAGGGTTTTCTACCGGGAGGACCCGGGGAGCGGCGACTTCGATCGGGAGGCGAAGGCGCACCTCTTCCTGCTCTTGAAGACGATCCTCGAGAGCCTGGCCTGACCGGGGAGGAGCGGCCGATGGGGTACGTCGCAGGCAACGGGATCCGGCTCTTCGTGGAGGAGCGGGGAGCGGGGCTGCCCCTCGTCCTCCTGCACGCCTACCCGATGGGGCGGCAGATGTGGGAACCCCAGGTCCCCTTCTTCGCCGCGCAGGGCTTCCGGGCCCTCTGCTACGACTGCCGGGGCTTCGGCCTCTCCGAGGCGCCGGGCGAGGTCTCTCAGTACAGCCAGGACACCTCGGTGGAGGATCTGCACGCGCTGCTGCGCGCCCTCGGGATCCGGCGGGCTGCCCTCTGCGGCCTCTCGATGGGGGGAAGCATCGCCCTCAGCTTCGCCAGCCGGCACCCGGAGGCCGTGAGTGCCCTGGCCGTCTGCGACACCGGGGCGGGCTCGGAGGACCCGGCCGCCTTCGCGGCCACCGTCACCGGCTGGGCCGAGGCGGCCGAGCAGGGAGGCGTCCCTGCCTTCCTCGACCTGCTCCTGGCCCATCCCATCTTCGGCGGCTTCGCGGGGCGGGGGAAGACGGAGGCGGCGATGCTGGGCCGTCTCATCGGGAGCCATCCGGCCCACGGGCTGGCCTGCACGGCCCGCCGGACGCTGGCCCGGCGGCCGCCCATCTATGCCCTGGCCGAGCGTCTGAAAGGCCTGACCGTCCCCACCCTCGTCCTGGTGGGGGAGCGGGATCACCCCTGCCTCGAGACATCCCGCTTCATGACCGAGACCATCCCCGGCGCCGAGCTGGTCGTGATGCGGGGCGCGGGGCACTTCGTGAACCTCGAGGCCCCGGACGAGTTCAACCGGGTCGTGCTCGCCTTCCTCCAGCGCGCGGGCGCCGCCCCCGTCCCGGCCTGAGCCTGCCCCCGCCGGCGCCCCGCCCCTCCCGCTGCAGCCGGTCCACGACCCCCCGCAGCATCTCGAGCCCCCCCTTGTCCAGGGTCCGGTCATCCACGATGATCTCCGTCCCCCGGGGGGCGAGGCGGCGGACCGCGGCCTCCGCCATTCCGGAGCAGACCAGGACCCTGGCCTCTCGGAGGACCTTCCGGAGGCTCCGCGCGTCGCCGGCGGAGCCCAGGACGGGACGGATGTTGGTGAGCCCGGCATTCTCCACGGAAGTCCGGATGTTCCGGGTGCCGGCCCAGGAGGAACAGGCGAGCCCGACCTTCGTCTCCTCCGGGAGGGCCGCCAGGCGGTTCAGCGTGCTGAGGTTCGCCTCCGCCAGCAGGGCGATCACCTCGATCGGGTGGCCCCGCAGGAGGCGCCGCACCTCGTGGACGTGGAAGAACGTCGTGACCACCAGGGCGTACTGGTCCAGGAAGGCCGGCTCGCGGCGGAGGCGGGCCTTCAGGTCCGGGATCAGGAGCGGGGTGGTCTCGAGGGGGACCGCCTCGGTCACCTCCCGAGAGAACTGCTGCAGCTGGGGGACGTTGCACTCGGTGAAGATGGCGGGCAGGCGCGGCCGGTCCGGGGCGGGCGCGCCGGCCGGGAGGGGCGCCTGGGCGAAGAGGGCCGCGGCCACCTCGCTGGGCCCCAGCCCCTCCCGTGCGGCCTGGACAAGCAGGCGGTCCAGCATCCGGGAGAGCCGCCTCGCCCGCTCGTCCCGCGGGGCCCGGCCGGCCACGAAGGTCCCCCGCCCCCGCTGGCCGCTGAGGAGTCCCTCCGCCTCCAGGTCCTGGAAGACCCGGGCCACGGTGTTCCGATTGATCCGCAGGAACCCGGCGAGCTGCCGGACGGTGGGCATCTGGGCGCCGGGTACCAGGTGTCCCGCCCGGATGAGGTGCTTGACCTGCGCCTTGAGCTGCACGTGGAGGGGCAGCTCGCTCTGGCGGTTGACCTTCAGGTCCATCTCAGCTCATCCGCCGCGAGGGCGGGCTGCCGCGCGTCGGCCGGGTCGTCACCAGAATCACGCTTCCCGCGATGATCAGGGTCCCGAGGAGGATGGCGGGGGTGAGCGGCTCGTCCAGGATCAGCCAGCCGAGCAGGACGGCAATCACCGGATTCACGTAGGCGTAGGTGGAGACGCTGGCCACGGGGGCGTTCCGGAGGAGCCAGATATAGGCGGTGAGCCCCAGGCAGGAGCCGAAGAGGATCAGATAGCCCATGGCGGCGACCCCCGTGCCGGTCCAGCGGGCGGCGGCCGCCTCTCCGGTCGTGACGCTCACCGCCGTCATCAGGGCGCCGGCCAGGAGCATCTCCCATCCGGTCGCCACCAGCGGGGGGACGGTCAGGCCGGCGCGCCGCGACCAGATCGAGCCGACTGCCCAGGAAAGGGCGGCGAAGAGCAGGGCGGCCTCCCCCCAGAGGTCTTCCCCCTGGATCCCCTGGAGCTTCGGCCAGAGCAGGATGGCGACCCCGAAAAACCCGGTGAGGAGGCCGGCGGCGGACGCGCCCGCGAGGCGGCTGCCGCCCGGCAGCAGCGTTTCCAGCGAGGCCATCCAGAGGGGAACCGTGGCCACCAGCAGCGCCGCGACGCCCGAGGGGACGTACTGCTCCGCCCAGACGACCCCCCCGTTTCCCCCCACCAGGAGGAGGACGCCGATCAGGAAGAGGATCCGCAGCTCCCGGATGCTGACGGCGAGCGGCTGGCCCAGGGCGCGCGCCACGGGCAGGAGGAGGAGGCCCGCCGTCAGGAAGCGCAGGCCGACCATGAGGGCCGGGGGGATCGTCCGCACTCCGACTCGGATGGCCAGGTAGGTGGATCCCCAGAAGAGGTAGACTGCCCCGAAGGCGAGGGGGAGGAGGACCCGCCGCCTGAGGGCCGGGCCCCCCGCCCCCCCGACCTCCCCGTGCGCGCCCCGCTCCACGCCCGCCGCCACGCGTCCCTCCGCGGCCCCCATGGTCCCTCCCCACGCCGGAATGCCCTCCGCGGATCTCTGTCATAGGACATTATGACAATCTTCACCCTCCGGTCAAGTGCCGACCGCGGACGACCAGGCGTGGGCGGCCTCCCCCTGCGGCCGCTGGGCCTTGACCCCCGCGCGGAGCCTCTGTACAATGCGCCCCTCCACAGGCCGATTCTGGCGCGCGGCACTCCTCCTGGCAATGGAGGGGCGGACGGGGGACGGTGGGTTCCAAGCGGAAATCGCTACGGAAAGGGGGGACGGGTTCGGGCCAAGGTCTGCGTTGTGCGGAGGGAGAGGCGGTACACATGAGGGGGTAGGGCATGATGCGCTCGATCGCGGTGTCGATCCTCATTTTCCTGCTCGCGAGTCCGGCCCTTGGCCAGCAGGCCAGCGTCATCAAGATCGGCGGCCTGGCCCCCACCACGGGCAACGTGGCCACCTTTGGCGTCGGGCAGCGGAATTCGTACGAGCTGGCCGTGGAAGAGGTGAACAAAGCCGGGGGCCTCAAAGTCGGCGCCGCCCGCCACAGGGTGCAGCTCATCTTCGAGGATGAGCAGAACTCTCCGGAGGTCGGGGCGACCGTCGCGCGGAAACTCATCAACCAGGACGGGGTGAAGGCCATCCTCGGCCCGACCAACACGAAGGTCTGCCTCGCGGTAGGGCCGATCGCCCAGGAGAATAAGGTTCCGATGATCACCCCGACCTGTACGAACCCCAAGGTCACCCTCGTCGGTGACTTCATCTACCGGGCGGGGTTCATTGACACCTTCCAGGGGGCCGTCGGGGCGCACTTCGTGCACAAGACGCTGGGGAAGCGGCGCGCCGGCGTGCTGTTCGATAACGGAAACGACTACACCAAGGGCCTGGCCACGTATTTCCGGGACGCCTTCGAGAAGCTCGGGGGAAAGGTGGTGGCATTCGAGTCCTTCACGGACGAGGAGAAGACCGTTGACTTTCGCGCGCAGTTGATCCGCATCAAGGCGACCAATCCCGATGTGCTGTACACCAGCGACTACTACGGCGCGGCCGCCCTCATGGCCAAGCAGGCAAAGGAGATCGGGATGAACGTCTCCCTCATGGGGGGGGATGGATTCGACTCGCCCGACCTGATGCGGATCGGCGGGAAGGACGTCGAGGGGGTGCACTTCACCAACTTCTACTCGCAGGACGATCCGAGTCCCGAAGTCCAGCGTTTCGTGAAGGCGTACCGGGCCAAGTACAAGGACACGCCCGATGCCTACGCGGCGCAGGGATACGGGGGTGCCCAGATCCTCTTCGACGCGATTCAGCGGGCCGGCAAGATGGACGGGCCGGCGATCCGGGACGCTCTGGCAAAGACGAAAGGGCTCAGGACCGTGGTGGGGGTCATCACGTTCGACCAGAACCGGAATCCGACCAAACCGGCCGTGATCCTCCAGATCAAGGACGGCAAGCAGCACTTCGTCACGCGGGTCGCCCCACAAGATCTCCCCGCGAATATCCGGCCCTAGTCTTCGCCTGTGTGCACTCTCCCCGGCCCCCCTGTGGGGCCGGGGAGGTGACAGGCGTGCGAGGACGCCTATGGCTCTCCCGCGCGGTCCAGCGTGGCGAACCCATGCTTGGGGGGCCGCGCTCGCCGCGGGCCTGGGCGGCTTTTGCTGGTGGTACATCGCGACGTACGGGATCAGCGTGTTCGTGCAGCAACTGATCAATGGGCTGCAGCGGGGGAGCATCTATGCCTTGATCGCCCTCGGATTCACCATGGTCTACGGCATCATCGAGCTCATCAACTTCGCCCACGGCGACATGTTCATGTTCGGTGCCTATGTGGCGGCCTTCGCCGGGGGGGCGTTCCTCGCCCAGGGCTACTGGGCCGCGTTCTTCGGGGCCCTCCTGGTCAGCATGGTCGTCACCGGTCTGCTGGGGGTCCTGATCGAGCGGGTCGCGTACCGGCCTCTTCGCTACGAGCCGCGGTTTTCCGCCCTGACCACGGCGATGGGCGTCTCCCTCTTCCTCGAGAACTTCTTTGCCCTCCCGTCCCAGGCCGTCCCCTTCCCGCTCAACCACGTCGTCTTCGGGCCGAACTACATCCGGTTCCCGGCTCTGCTGGAGGTCCGGACCTACTCCGCCGGCGGGATCTATTTCACGACTTTGCACATTCTGGACTTCGTCCTGGCCATCCTCCTGATGCTCCTGCTCGTGTATGTGATTCACTACACGCTCCTCGGAAAGGCGATGCGGGCGGTGGCCTTCAGCAAGGACGGCGCCAAGCTGATGGGGATCAACGTGGATTGGACCATCGCCGCCACCTTCGCGATAGGAAGCGGCCTCGGTGCTGCCTCGGGCCTCATGTATGGCATGACCTACGGCATCCTCGCCTCCCCCTACTTCGGGATCTTCCCCGGCCTCCAGGCGTTCATCGCCGCGGTCCTCGGGGGAATCGGCATCATCCCGGGGGCGGTCCTCGGAGGATTCCTCATGGGGGTGTCGGAGACCTTCGCCACGTCCATCAATTCGAATCTGGGCTACATGATCTCCTTCCTGATCCTCATCGTGGTTCTCCTGGTCAAGCCGGCGGGCCTGTTGGGCCGGTTGCGGCGAGACAAGGTGTAGCCGTGCGACGGGGCGGCACCGCGCTGATCGGGGCAGGAGCGTTGTATGGCGTCATCCTCTTTTCCCATGGCGACCTGGGCGTCGACGTGCACTGGATCACCGACTACTATCTGCAGGTGTTGATGCTCGCGGGAATCAATATCATCGTCACCATCGGCCTCAACCTCATCAATGGGTTTACGGGCCAATTTTCGATCGGGCAGGCGGGCTTCATGGCGATTGGCGCCTACCTGACCGCGATGCTCGCGAAACTCGTGATCCCGTTGGAGACCCTCCCCCTCGC
Organism: Candidatus Methylomirabilis sp.; assembly: GCA_036000645.1. Taxonomy (NCBI): domain Bacteria; phylum Methylomirabilota (SeqCode); class Methylomirabilia (SeqCode); order Methylomirabilales (SeqCode); family Methylomirabilaceae (SeqCode); genus Methylomirabilis (SeqCode); species Methylomirabilis sp. (SeqCode). The sequence goes on along the minus strand of DASYVA010000215.1, from coordinate 8,174 downwards.
CTACCAGCTCTCCGCCTTCCTGGCCCTGCTCCTGATCGCCGGCAGTGCGGCCGGCGCGGTCGGCTACCTCATCGGCCTCCCCTCCCTCCGCCTGAAAGGGGACTACCTGGCCATCGTCACCCTGGCGTTCGGCGAGGTCGTTCGGTCGGTCATTCGTTCCTCGGACGAGACGGCTGCCACGCTGAGGAGTTGGGGGTTGAGCGGTCTGGCCGGGCCGATCGAGGGGATCGGAGGCCCGCGGGGCTTTGGAGGGTTTCCGAAGTTCGACAGTCTGGCGGTGGGCGGGTGGACCATCCCGATCCTGTTCACCCTCGTGTTTGTGCTCACGGCCGTGACGGTGGTTGTGGCGCGCAATATCGTCTATTCTTCCTACGGCCGAGCGTGCCTCAGCGTGCGGGGCAACGAGATCGCGGCAGAGGTGGTGGGCGTCGACAGCACCCGGGTCAAGGTCCTCGCCTTCGCCCTCAGCGGATTCCTCGCGGGAGTCGGCGGGGGACTCTTTGCCTTCGTCATCCGGTTCCTGCATCCGGACAACTTCAGTTTTCTCAAGTCCATCGACTACCTCATCTTCCTGTATGCGGGGGGCATTGCAAGTCTCTCGGGATCGATCATCTCCGCCGGGAGCCTGACCGTCCTGCCGGAGTTCCTGAGAGTGGTGGGATTCGAGCAGTGGCGACTGGTGGTCTACCCGCTGCTCCTGATTGGGCTGATGTTGTGGTGGCCCTCCGGGCTGATGGGCAACCGGGAGTTTCCCTTCCTGGCAGCGCCGGAGAAGGGACTGCCCGAGGTCACGGATGTTACGGATCACAAATCTCAGCATGTCCTTTGACGGGCTGATCGCCCTCAGGGATTTCGACCTGGAGGTGGGCAAGGGGGAGCTCGTCGGTCTCATCGGCCCCAACGGCGCCGGGAAGACCACCGCCTTCAACGTGATCTCGGGAATCTATCAGCCGACCAGCGGAACGATCGAGCTGGACGGCAGGAGCCTCGTCGGCCTGGTCCCGTATGAGGTGGCCGCCCGGGGCGTCTCGCGCACCTTTCAGGCGGTCCGGCTGTTCGAGGAGCTCAGCGTGCTCGAGAACGTCGAAGTCGCCCGTCACGCCCAGCGGGGGTACGGCGTGCTCGATGCCGTCCTTCGGACCCGTCGCTTTCGAAGGGGGGAACGGCGGATCACCGAGGAGGCGGCCGATCTCCTGTCCGTTCTCGGACTCTCGGGTCGCCGGCACGAGAAGGCCGGGAGCCTCCCCTACGGGGAGCAGCGCCGGCTGGAGATTGCCCGCGCCCTGGCGGGGGGGCCGGGGCTGCTCCTGCTGGATGAACCCGCAGCCGGCATGAACCCGGCCGAGGTGGCGGGGATCATGCGTCTCATCACCCAGATCCGCGAGCAGTTCGGGCTGACCATCCTGCTGATCGAGCATCATATGCAGGTGGTCATGGGGATCTGCCAGCGGATTGCGGTTCTCGACTTCGGGGTGAAGATTGCCGAGGGGGACCCGGGGGCCATTCAGCGGGACCCGAGGGTCCTGGAAGCCTACCTCGGCGAACCGGTGAGCCACTGAGGAGAGCGGGCTGATGCCGCCCCTTCTCGAAATCGCCGAGCTGGAGGTCCGATACGGGGCCGTCCGGGCGCTCCGCGGCATCTCCTTCACCGTCGAGGAAGGAGAGATCGTCACGCTCATCGGAGCCAACGGAGCCGGGAAGACCACCACCCTCCGGACCATCTCGGGGTTGGTTCCGGCGCGGGGGGGCTCCGTGCGATACGGAGGACGGGACCTGCACACCATCGCCGCGCATCGCCGGGTGCGGAGGGGGCTCGTCCACGTTCCCGAGGGACGAGTCATTTTCGGGAACCTCACCGTCCAGGAGAATCTCGATCTGGCGGCGTGGTGGCGCCGCGACCGCGGGGAGGTGCGAGCGGATCTGGAGCAGGTCTCTCAGCTCTTCCCGCGGCTTGCCGAGCGACGGGGGCAGCGCGGCGGGACCCTCTCGGGGGGTGAGCAACAGATGCTGGCGGTGGCCCGGGGGATCATGGCGCGCCCGCGGCTGATGCTGCTCGACGAGCCGTCCATGGGGCTGGCGCCACTCCTGGTTCGGGAGATCTTCCACGCCATTCGGGAGATCCGGCGGCTGGGGACCGCGGTCCTGCTCGTCGAGCAGAATGTCAACATGGCCCTGGCGGTCGCGAACCGCGCGTATGTTCTGCAGACGGGGGAGATCGTCCTGGAGGGACCCCCGGAGGATTTGCGGGAGAACGCCGAGGTGCGGGCGGCATACCTCGGGGAGACGCCCACCGGGCAGAGGGAGACCGAATGAGCCGACAGATCGTGGACCTGGGACTCCGCCTGACGGAGGGCCTCAGGACCTGGGACGTCAAACCCCCCTTCACGATGCTTCCCTGCATGAGTGCGGGGACCTTCCGCCTCGGCTTCACGACGAAGCTCCTCATCCTCGAGGACCACTGCGGCACGCACGTGGACTCCACCTACCATTTTTACGACGGCCAGTTCCGCGCCCCGCGGGGACGGACGATCGACGAGTTCCCCCTCGAGAAGTTCATGGGAGAAGCGGTTCTGATCGACGTCAGCTTCAAGGCCCCGACCAACCCGGTGGACCGCGCTCTCCTCGAGGCGGCGGCGCGGGACCAGAAGGTCCAGGTGAAGCGGGGAGACATCCTGTTGGTCCGGACCTGGGCCAAGGGCTGGGGAGAGCCGATGGCGGAGTTTCTCCAGGCCCGGGCCTTCACGGCCGACGCGTGCGAGTGGATGCTGGGGCAAGGGGTGAAACTGGTCGGGCTCGACCTGCCCAACCTCGAGGGGGCCCTCTTGGAGGAGTACGGGAACATGGACAGCCCCGGCCACCTGCTGCTCCTCCACCCGTCGCGCGAGGTGCTCATCGTTGAGAACCTGGTCAACCTGGACCGGATTCGCACCAAGCGGTTCGAATTCTCTGCCTTGCCGCTCCACGTGAAGGGGGCCACGGGTTCACCCGTCCGGGCCGTGGCGATCGAGCAGCTCTGAGCCCGGTCCTCCCCCGGATCCCTTCCGGTTTGGCCCTGCCGAACCCCGTCGCGACTTGCCCTCTCTCCTGCGCCACCTGGGCGCCGGACGGGGCGGACCCATCGCGGCCCGCTGCATCCCGTGCGGGCGCGCAACGCACCGAACGTTGGGGCACCCTTCAGGGGCCGCAGCAGTGCTTGAACTTCTTGCCGCTGCCGCAGGGGCAGGGAGCGTTGCGGCCGGGACGGGGGAGGCCGGCCGGCCGCGCCGGGGGGAGGGACCGGAGGTGCAGTCCCGTGCGCTTCAGGACCGCCTCCAGCTCCAGGGGCGCGAGCAGCGGGGTGCGGGTGAGGAGGGCCAGGAAGGCTTCCAGGAGGCCCTCCTCGCTCTCCAGGCCGATCTCGCGCAGGAGATGCGCCGCCTCGTGGGCGATCTCGAAGGCCCCCGGGAAGTCCCGGCGGGCCGTGCGGAGCCGGTCGGCGAAGGCCGCCTGGGTCTCGGGGAGGATGCGCCCGTCCACGGCGACCTCCGGCTCCGCGAGCAGGCAGGCGGTCAGGGTCAGAGCCAGCCGGACCTGGTCCTCCGGGGCGAGGGTCACCTCAGGAGGCTCGGGGAAGTCGCCGGGCTCCCCCCGGAGGAGGCCCTGCGCCCACTCCTCGCGGGCGAAGCCGAGGTCGAGCGCCTTCCCCTCGGCCGCGCGGGCGAGCAGCCAGTCCTCGACGATCACGAGGGCGGCCTGCTTGGCTCCCTGGAGCGTCCGGCTGGGGGTGGGCAGGTGGAAGTGGTACAGGAACGGGACGATCTCCCGGGCCAGGCCGAACTCGGTGGCGCCCTCGGGCGCGAGCAGGATCCAGAGCCCCCCCGGCGTCACCAGGGCGGACCGCCCGGGATCGGCCCCGGCCGCGCGGAACGGCCGCGCGTCCACCAGGAGGAGATTCCGCTCCTTCCCCTGGCCGATCCGCTCCATCAGATTTCGGGTGAGGCGGGCCAGGGGCTCCGAGGGTCCCTCGAGGCCGTACTGCTCGGCGGAGAGGCCGGGGAACTCGGGACCGTCGTAGGGGATCGGGCCGAGGGGAACGAGCCGCATGCAGGGAGTGTAGCGGCGGGTCGTCCCCCCGTCCAGCCGATTTCGGATAGGCGCTCCGCGCGAAGTGTGGTACAAAAACCGGGTGCTCGCGCCTCCCCGCGGGCGAGGTTCTCCGCATGCTCCTGATCCTCGGCGCAGTTCTCCTGGGCTGTCTTCTGGGTGCCCTCGACCGTGTGCCGCGCCCCCTCCTCCCCTGGGTGGAGCGCCTCATGGTCGCCGGCCTCGCCGTCCTCCTCTTCTCCATGGGCGTGAGCATCGGGACCAACCCGCAGATCGTGGGGAGCCTCCCGGCCCTGGGGCTGAAGTCCGCCCTGCTGGCGGCGGGTGCGGTCCTGGGGAGCGTCCTGGCGGCGTGGCTCCTGCAGCAGTGGAGGAGCCGGTGACCCTGCTTATCGTCGGCTCGATCCTGGCCGGCATCGCGGCGGGCGCGAGCGGCCTGCTGCCCCGCGTCTACGTGGGGCGGGTGGAGACGGTCATCGAGGTCGCGCTGCTGGCGGTCCTGGTGCTGGCGGGAATCGACGTGGGACGGAGGCGGGAGGCGTGGGAGGCCCTGCGCCGCCTGGGCTGGCGGGTGCTCCTCCTGCCGGCCGGCGTGGCGCTCTTCAGCGTGGCCGGGGCGATGCTCGCCGGCGCGGTCATCCGGATGCCCCTGCAGGAGGCAGCCGCCGTCGGGGCGGGGTTCGGTTGGTACAGTCTGTCGGGGATCCTGTTGACGCGCATCCACAGCGCGGAGCTGGGCGCCCTGGGGTTCCTGGCCAACGCGGCCCGGGAGCTGATCGCCATCCTCAGCATGCCCGTGCTGGCCCGCACCCTGGGGGGGCTGCCCGCCGTTTCGACCGGCGGGGCCACCACGATGGACGTCACCCTCCCCGTCGTCGCCCGCGTGACCCGGGGGGAGCTGACCGCGGTGGCCCTCCTGCAGGGGACCTGCCTCACGCTCCTGGTGCCCGTCCTCCTTCCCCTGATCCTGCGCTGGTGAGCCGCGGGGCCTCCTCACGGCGGGATGCTTCACCCCCGCCGCCTGGCTGCCCGGGTCACGCCGTCGGACCATTCCGATATCGACGGGTCGCTGGGGGCCCGGAGAAAGGGGAGCGGGGGCTGGCGGGCCCGGGGCGGACGGATGGACTGGCCGGACGTCGAAGGAGACGTGGCGCATGGCTCGATCAAGAAAATCTCTCCTGACGGCTGCCCAGCTCGCCGAGTGGGTCCGAGACGCCCGGGAGCGGACCTTCGAGCTGGTCGCTGATCTCGCCGACGATCAGCTTCTGGGTCCGCGCCTGGCCATCGTCAATCCCTTCCTCTGGGAGATCGGGCACGTGGCATGGTTCCAGGAGAAGTGGGTCCTGAGGTCTGTGGGCCGCCAAGAGCCGATTCGGAAGGACGGGGACGCCCTGTACGACTCTGCGGCAATCCCCCATGATACGCGGTGGAATCTGCCCTTGCCGTCGCGCGAGGAGACGCTATCGTATATGCGCGAAGTGCGGGACCGGGTCCTGGAAGGGCTGCGGCGGCCCGAGCCGGAGGATCAAGAGATCTATTTCGTCCTCCTGTCCGTCTTCCACGAGGACATGCACACCGAGGCATTTACCTACACCCGGCAGACCCTGGGGTATCCGCCGCCGCGCGTGTCCCCAGCCCCCGGGCGAGCGCCAGCCGGTCGCGGCGGGTCACTGCCAGGCGACGCCGATATCCCCGGCGGCACGTTTCTGCTGGGCGCCACGCCGGAGGAGCCGTTCGTATTCGACAATGAAAAGTGGGCGCACCCGGTCGAGGTGAAGCCCTTCGCCCTCGCACGTGCGCCCGTGACCCAGGCCGAGTTCGCAGAGTTCGTGGGGGATGCCGGGTATCGTCGACGCGAGCTGTGGAGTGAGGATGGCTGGCGCTGGCGTGAAGGAGGCAGCGCGGGGCATCCGGTCTACTGGCAGCGCGTATCCGACGGCGGCTGGCTGCGCCGGCATTTCGACACGTGGGTTCCACTGGAACCCGACCGTCCGGTCATCCACGTGAACTGGTACGAGGCGGAGGCCTACTGCCGCTGGGCAGGCCGCCGACTGCCCACCGAAGCCGAGTGGGAGGTCGCAGCCGCTGCGGAGGCTGGCCAGGAGAGCCGGGGCCTCTCCCCGCGGAAGCGGCGTTTCCCCTGGGGCGATGATCCTCCCCGCCCGGAGCGCGCCAATCTCGACTGGCAGGCGATGGGCTGCCTGGACGTGGGATTCCTTCCTGCCGGCGACAGCCCCTTCGGCTGCCGGCAGATGATCGGCAATGTGTGGGAGTGGACCAGCAGCGACTTTCACCCCTATCCGGGGTTCGTGGCGGATCCGTACAAGGAGTACTCCGCGCCGTGGTTCGGAACGCGGAAGGTCCTGCGCGGGGGCTGCTGGGCGACCCGTTCCCGCCTTCTGCGCACTACGTGGCGCAACTTCTATAGCCCGGATCGGCGGGACGTGTGGGCGGGATTTCGCACCTGCCCGGTTGAGTCATGACCATTTGCATTATCACCCCCGCGCCGGCAGGTTCCCGGAAGGGGAACCGGGTGACAGCGCTCCGGTGGGCCGGCATCCTGCGGGAACTCGGTCACCGCGTCGTCATCGCCCAGGAGTACGATGGTCGGCGTTGCGATGTGATGGTGGGCCTCCATGCGCGCCGGAGCTTTCCCTCCATGGAACGGTTCCGGCGTCAATACCCCGCCTCTCCCCTGATCCTGGCGCTGACGGGGACGGATCTCTACGAGGAGATCCGCACCAGCGATCGGGCGCGGCAATCCCTTGAGCTGGCCTCGCGCCTGATTGTCTTGCAGCCCTTGGGCGTCGCCGAGCTGCCGGCGCACCTCCGCGACAAGGCTCGGGTGATCCATCAGTCTGCGAAGAGATCCCCGGGCAGGGTTTCACGCGCGAAAAACCTCTTTGAGGTCTGTGTGCTTGCTCACCTCCGCCCCGTGAAGGACCCGCTCCGGGCCGCGAGTGCGGCGCGGTTGTTGCCCTCCTCCTCGCGGATCCGGGTGACCCATCTTGGGGCAGCCCTGGGCGAGCAGATGGGGAAACGGGCCCGTGCCGAGACGGCCTCCAATCCGCGCTATCGCTGGCTCGGGGAGCTTCCGCGATGGAAGGCGCTCCGGATCCTCGCCCGCTGCCGGCTCCTCGTGCTGAGCTCCGAGCTGGAGGGGGGTGCCAATGCGATCTCCGAGGCCATCGCTGCCTCGGTTCCCGTCCTCTCGTCTCGGATCCCCGGCTCGATAGGAATCCTGGGCCCAGAGTATCCGGGGTACTTTCCTGTGGGGGATACCCAGGCGCTGGCGGCGCTTCTGACACGCGCCGAGACAGACGCCACGTTCTACCGCACCCTGAGAGAATGGTGCGAGCGACTGATCCCTCTCGTGGATCCTGCCCGCGAGCGGCAGGGTTGGCAGAGTCTGCTGCGAGAGCTGCACGCGGGACCGAGGAATGCGGCGGGAAACTCGACACCGCACCAGCGCTTCACCCTGGTCGCGAGTGAGGCCGAGATCCAGATGGCTGATTTTGCTCGCGAAGTCGAAGCCGGGCTGCGGGCGCACCCCAAGCGCCTTCCGTGTCGCTACTTCTACGACCGCGAAGGGTCGCGGCTCTTCGAGGCGATCTGCGAGCTACCGGAATATTACCTCACCCGCACGGAGACGGACATTCTCCAGGCCCGAGCGGCGGAGATCGTCTCGCACTTGCCGAAGGACACCACGCTCGTCGAGCTGGGAGGCGGCAGCGCTGCAAAGACGCGCCTTCTCATCGAGGCCTTCCTCCGGCGGGACGGAGCCCTGCGCTACGTCCCTATAGACATCTCCCGCGCGATGCTGGAGGAAACGTCGATGAGATTGGTGGAGGGGTATCCCGGCCTGGAGATCACCGCCATTGCCGGCGAATACCACGACGGCCTCCGCCAACTCAAAGTGGAGGCGGATCGCCCGAAACTGATCCTTTGGCTGGGATCCAACGTGGGCAACTTCGAGCGACCGGAGGCGGAGGGATTCGTTCGGTGCGTGCGGGAGACGATGTCTCCCTGGGACCGCCTGCTCGTCGGCATTGACCTGCGGAAGGATCGCGTCGTCCTTCAAAGAGCCTACG
>DASYVA010000214.1 GCA_036000645.1 Candidatus Methylomirabilis sp. | reverse complement strand
TTTGTCACACAAGTTATCTCGTTTGTATTAGTTCCCATTCTGGTTGCCCCGTCCCACGGTTTCCAGGCCCGCAGGCGGCGCGTCGGTTTCGGCGGCGGAGAGGACCGTTGCATGGCCAAAGCCCGGACCGCCTTCGTCTGCCAGCAGTGCGGCTACCAGACCGTGCGCTGGATGGGGAAGTGCCCCGATTGCGGTACCTGGGGGAGTCTCCTGGAAGAGCGGATGGCCGCCCGCGTCGGGGCTGCGGTGCCCGCTCCCGGGGGTGCGGCCCCACTCCCCATCACCGCGGTCCCGACCGATGGCGTCCCCCGCTCCCCGCTTGGCCTCGCGGAGCTGGACCGAGCCCTGGGGGGAGGCCTGGTGCCGGGGTCGCTCGTCCTGCTGGGGGGTGAGCCGGGGATCGGGAAATCCACTCTCCTCCTGCAGGCCGCGGCTGCCGCGGCGCGGGGCGGGCAGCGGGTCCTCTACGTCTCGGGCGAGGAATCGGCGGGCCAGATCCGGAGCCGCGCCGAGCGCCTCGCCGCACTGGCCGAGGGCCTCTCCCTCCTGACCGAGACCCGCCTGGAGGCGATCCTCGGCCAGGCGGAGGCCGCCCGCCCGCATCTGCTCATCCTGGACTCCGTCCAGGCGGTGACGGCGGAGGCCCTGGGGTCGGCGCCCGGGACGATCAGCCAGGTCCGGGAGGCGGCCACGGCGCTGCAGCGGCTTGCCAAGCAGACGGGGATGAGCGCCCTGCTCATCGGCCACGTCACCAAGGACGGCACCCTGGCCGGCCCGAAGTCCCTGGAGCACGTGGTGGACACGGTCCTGAGCTTCGAGGGGGAGCAGACGCATCCCTACCGGGTCCTGCGGGTCCTCAAGCACCGCTTCGGGTCCACCGAGGAGGTGGGGCTGTTCGAGATGACGGAGGCGGGCCTGGTCGAGGTCGCCAACCCGTCCGCCCGGCTCCTCCGCGAGCGGCCGGAGCAGGCGCCGGGCTCCGCGGTCCTCGCCGCGCTGGAGGGGAGCCGCCCCATGCTCCTGGAGGTCCAGGCGCTGGTGGCCCCGGCGGCGCTCGGTGCGGCGCGACGGGTGGCGGGGGGCGTGGACCGGGAACGCCTCGCCCTCCTCTTGGCGGTCCTGGAGCGGCACGTGGGTCTCGCCCTCGGCCCTGCCGATGTCTACGTGAACGTGGCCGGGGGACTCCGGGTCACGGAACCCGCGGCCGACCTGGCCGTCATCGCCGCCGTCCTCAGCAGCGCGCAGGGCCGCCCCGTGGATCCGCGCCTGGTCTGCTGCGGCGAGGTGGGGCTGGCGGGGGAGGTCCGATCGGTCCGCCAGGTCCCGCGCCGGCTGGCGGAGGCGGCCCGCGTCGGGTTCACCCGGGCGCTCCTGCCCGCCGCCGACACCGGAGCGGCGGCGCCACCGGGGCTCGTGCTGGAAGGCCTCCGGCGCGTCGCCGCCCTGCCCGAGATGCTCTTCCCGGGGAAATAACTCTTTGGGATCAGCACTCCTCCTGCTTGGCTAATTCCTCCGGCAATTCCTGCTGGTGCCCCACCTTTCCGTCCCCTAGCTCGCTGTTTGGTTCGTAGGCTCGGCTCGCTGATACCTTTCGCCCCGTGGGATTTCGCCGGCGTATCGGTAAGGGGCGCCAGGGGCTCCGCCGGATCCTCCGGGCCATCCTCAGTGCGAGTCTTCGGGCCCCCCTGTTCCTTCGCCAGCCTGGGGCCGCCAGGGGTTCCCCCGCCCAGGAAGCCCAGGCCTTCGCGCCAGTCCGAAGGCCCCCGAGCGACACAACCGGACGTTTGGGGGAGTCTTGTAGGTCGCCCGGATAGCCCGCCACGGTCAGGCCGGCGCCTTTGGCCGATTCCTCGGCATCGCCTATGCAGCTCTCAGTACACAAGATGTGTAAAGACCAGGGGACAGCTCCGAGGCTGGCGCGCCCCTGGGCGGGGTGCTGCCACCCGGGGAACAGGATGCGCTCCCGGGCCGATCACAAGCCGGGGGGTGCTGCTCTAACGACGGGGCGCACGGGCGTAGCGCACCAATGAGGCAGAGGAACATGGGCCAGCAATATTCCATCCTGCCTGTTCGGGGAGCCGCGCCAGGGACGCTGATGGTTGTAGCCGCGCTCCTAGGCGTGGCATGCTGGCTCGCGGGTGCCGGGGGCGCCCTCGCCGCGGACTACTACGTGGACGGCGCCAATGCGTCATGCAGCGATAGCAATCCCGGGACGGAGAGCCAGCCCTACTGCACGATCCAGGCGGCACTCACCGCGAGGGCAGCCGCAGGCAACACAGTCATCGTGAAGGCTGCGACGTATCGGGAGCGGGTGGCTATCTCCGGGTCCGGGGTGCTCGGCAGCCAGTTCGTCGTCAAGGCAAATGGCTCGGGCGTCATCGTTGACGGCGCGGACGACTACTCGACCACCGCTCAGTGGACTCTGTTTTCGGGGAACGTCTATCTGGCGAGCAGCGTGACCTGGAGTCCCAACCAGGCGTTCAAGAATGACACTCGCCTCACAGAGTCAACCGCAGACCCCGCCTCCCTGCCGGCAAACACCTACAAGTATGTGTCGGGGACTGGACTGTATGCCAACGTGGGCGGCGGGAACCCCGGCGCCCAGAACATGAAGGTTAGCCGGCGTAGCGAGGGCTTCTATTCTGATAACAAGTCCTACGTCACGATTGAGGGCTTCACGGTGACGCGGGCAAACAACAAGAATATCTATGCCCGTGCCACTGGTGGTGGCACGTGCGCGGGCTTCGTGGTCAAGAACAACACCACCAAGTTCGCCAACAGTTACGGAATGCAGTTCGAGAAATGCACCGCAGGTACGATCAGCGGCAATCTCTCGTCTGACAACAAGAACCACGGGATCGTCCTCACTGCTGCGGCGAACGCGAACACGGTTGAGAAGAATGAATCGTCCTACAACACCTTCACGGGCAACAGCGCCAACGGCTTGTTCGTGAGCGGGTCAGAAGACAATACGATCTCGGCGAATCTGGTGCACCATAACTAGGATGCGGGCTTCTGGGTGGGGGCAGCGTCGCACAACAATATCTTCCAACAGAACCGCTCTTGGAGCAACACCCAGCAGGGATTCGACCATACGGGCAGTTCGACCGGGACGATCCACGTCGGCGATGTGGCTTACGGGAACAGCGGCGACGGGTTCAACGTAGAGAGCAGTTCCACAGGCACTAAAATTTACAACTCCATCAGTGCCGAGAACAATAGCGGCACGCGCTATAACCTTCAGGTAGACAGTACCTCCAAGACCGGGTTCCTGTCGGATTACAATATTTGGTGGAACGCCAGCAACAATGCGAGGATCAGGTACGATGGGGTCACGTACTCCGATGTGACTGGCACGGGGAGCTTTAACGAGAGCACAGGGCATGACGGACATGGGTTGGAATCGAACCCGAGCTTCGTTGACGCGGCCAACGGGGATTTCGCGCTGCAGTCGGGTTCGCCCGCCCTCGACTCTGCTGATTCCTCAGTGTCAAACTGGCCGTCCACGGATGCTGACGGCTTGGCGCGGGTGGATGATCCTACCACCAATACCGGGGCTGGCAGCCCTAATTATGCCGATAGGGGCGCGTTGGAGTTCCCGCACAACCATGTCGGCAACCCGTCCTTCGAGACCGACACGACCGGCTGGGTCAACTACAACGGGGCTGGCATAGCTCGTGTTTCTGGTGGCCAAAGCGGATCTTACGCGCTCGAAATGACCGGGACCGCCTCCGGGCTCGTGACCTTCGGAACGAATGATAGTCCGAACTGGATCGCTACGACTGCTGCAGTGGGGAGGACGTGCCGGTTCGCCGCATGGGTCCGTTCAGCATCTAACACAGGTTCAGCCAAGCTCCGTGTTCGGGAGTATCTGAACAGTGTCCAGCAGGGAACTACGACCTATTCGACAGCCGTCACGCTCTCGCCGACGTGGCAGCAGGTGACGGTGGACTACGTGGTGGTGACTGGAGGATCGACCTTGGACTTGCAGGTGCTCGACTACCCAGCGGTCAACAGCGAGGTCTTCCAGACGGACAACATCTCAATTCGGCTATTACCGTAGCAAGTAGCCTGCGCGGCGTCGTGGCAGCGTCGGGATAGGGCGAGGCGGCATGGGTGTCCGGGATTAGCGGAATGCTAGCGGCCGCAAGCGTGATCCCCTAGGCGAGCACCAAAGATAACAGCCGCGTGGAGTACCGAATGGGAGCCCGGTGGGGAATCCGGCCCGCGCACTCTCCGCGAGGGGCGCTGCAAGCCGGGGATACGGTGCGTGCGTGCCAAGGCGCACGATTCCGTAGCGTGCCTCGCGCCCCGTATCCAAGGGGGTGATCACCTGAACCCGCTACCGACGTTCGACTATCCGAACACAGCCGGGTGCCAGTAACTCGGCACCACCGCCGGGCCGTTGTGTTCAGGGGCGGGCGCCGCGGGGAAGGCGGGGGCGGCGCGCGAGAAGAGGCCGGGGCGGGCGCCGCGCGGCTCAGCGCCAAAGGCGACGGGGAACCGCAGCGCGGTCGGCAGGGAGGCGACCTACCGGCGGCTCGGCCCCCCGGGCGGGACGCGAGCAACGAGGGGGCCGGCGGGCCGGCTCCCCTGTCCATGGCGCTCGAGCCGGTTGGGGCTACGGAACGACCTCGATGACGATGCTGTCTGTCTGGAAGACCTCGCCGGTCGTGACCGGGTAATCGAGCACCTGCACGTCCAGAGTGGACGAGGCCGCCTGGGTGACGTAGTCGACCGTGAGCAGCTGCCAGGCCGGCGTCAGCGGCACGAAGGGGGAGTAGGTCGTCGTCCCGACCTGTCCCCCGTTCAGGTACTCCCGGACCCGGATCCGCGCCCTCCCGGTGCTCGCCTCCGCCCGGACCCAGGCGCTGAAGCGGTAGCGGGTCCCCGCCGCTGCGGTCTTGGCAACCCAATTGGGGCTGTCGTTGATGCCGAACGGGGCCGTGGTCGCGGGGCCCCGCACCTCCAGCGCGAAGGCCCCATCCTGCCCCCCCGGCACCCGCTGCATCACGGTGTCCGATCCCGGATAGGGCTTCCAGCCACTCGTGTCGGCTTCGAAGGAGGGATTCCCAACCAGGTTCGAGCTATTCACCGTGATCACCTGCGAGGTGGAAGCGGTCCCCCCCTCGTCATCCGTCACCGTGACGCTCGCCGTGAAGGTCCCCGCCGTGGCGTAGGTGTGGGGGGCGGTGGGGTCCGCCTGGGGGCCGACGGTCGTCCCATCGCCGAAGGCGAAGGTGTACTCGGTGAGCGTCCCCCCATCCGGGTCGAAGGAGCCCGAGGCATCGAGGCTCACCGAGAGGGGGACCTCCCCCGTGGGCGGGGTGACCGTGAGGGCCGCCACCGGGGGCGGGAGGAACTCGAGGGCCCCCCGGTCGGCATAGGGGACCGGGCCGGCCCCACTATTGACCGTGGCCGGGTCATCCGCCCGGGCCCGGCCGGCGGCATCGGTCGCCGGCCAGCTCG
>DASYVA010000213.1 GCA_036000645.1 Candidatus Methylomirabilis sp. | reverse complement strand
CGCCGGCGCGGCGCGGGCGATCGGGACCTTCGAGACCTCGATCATCCCGGACCAGGACTGCTGCTCCCTCTTCATCCCGAAGCACCCGGTTGTCCGGAGCACGGTGGAGGAGATCCGACGGGTGGAGGCGCGGCTCGACGGGGGGGCCCTGGTGGCCGACGGCCTGGCCCGCGCCACCGTGCGGGAATACGCCTTCCCGCCCGTCCCCGGCGGTTGAAATCCCGCGCCCGGTCTGGTATTCTGGCAGCGATGGACGTTGGTCCCGACGCCGGCGTGCCGGCCGGCGCCTCCGGGAGGAAGGGCACCATGCCGAAGACGGTGCGTGACATCATCCACGAGGCCCGCCGGGTCGTTCCCGAGGTCACGCCGGAGGCCTTGCACGAGCGGATGACGCGCGGGGAGCCCCCGGTCCTCCTGGACGTGCGGGATCCGGACGAGTACCGGGAGGGCTATATCGATGGGGCCCTCTCCCTCAGCCGGGGCTTCCTGGAGTTCCGGATCGCCAGCCTGATCCCGGATCCGCATGCGGAGATCGTCACCTACTGCCAGACCGGGCTCCGCTCCGTCCTCGCGGCCAGGGCCCTCCAGGACCTCGGGTACACGAACGTGAAGAACCTGGCGGGGGGCATCCAGAAGTGGAAGGAAAACGGCCACAAGACCGTCGCCTACCGGAAGATGACGGAGGAGCAGCTTGCCCGCTACAGCCGGCACTTGATGCTGGCCCAGATCGGCGAGCAGGGGCAGCGCAAGCTGCTGAACGCCAAGGTCCTCCTGGTGGGGGCGGGGGGATTGGGCTCGCCGGCGGGGATCTACCTGGCCGCGGCGGGCGTGGGGACGCTGGGGATCGTGGACGCGGACGTGGTGGACCTGACCAACCTGCAACGGCAGATCCTGCACACCACGGCCAGCGTGGGGAAGCCCAAGGTGGACTCGGCCAAGGAGATGCTGGCGGCGCTGAACCCCGAGGTGCAGGTCATCCCCTACCAGGTCCGGCTGACCGGCAAGAACGCGATGGACATCGTGGGGGAGTACGACGTCGTCCTGGACGGCAGCGACAACTTCCAGACCAAGTACCTCGTGAATGACGCCTGTCACCTGGCCGGCAAGCCGAACGTGTACGGGTCCATCTTCCAATTCGAGGGGCAGGCCGCCGTCTTCCATCCGACGGAGGGGCCCTGCTACCGCTGCCTCTTCCCGTCCCCGCCCCCGCCGGGCCTGGTCCCCACCTGAGCGGAGGCCGGCGTGCTGGGGGTCTTACCCGGCATCGTGGGGGTGATTCAGGCGACCGAGGCGATCAAGCTCATCGTGGGCACCGGGACGCCGCTCATCGGGCGGCTCCTGACCTACGACGCGCAAGAGATGCGCTTCAAGGAGATCCGGCTCCGGAAGGACCCGGCCTGCGCCCTGTGCGGGGAGCATCCGACGATCACCGACCTGATGGACTACGAGGCCTTCTGCGGGGTGCGGGCGGCGTCCTGAGCCGGGGAGCCCAGGAAGGACCGGCCGAGGGGCTGCCAGGCAGCCCCTCGTGCTGTTTCGGGGGCAGGGCTCAGACGGGGGCGGTTGCGCTCTCCCCCCCGTGGCGCCACTTCCAGGCGTGGACCTTCCGGTAGGTCTCGGCAACCTGGTCCGACGTGAGGCCATAGCGTTTGGCCACGCTGGCCATGACGCCTCGCTCGGCCACCTCGTACTCGGTGTGGCTGGCAAAGAGGGGGAGCTTGCTGATCCCGAGGCTGACCCGGTCGAAAATCATGACCTCCTCGTCGGCGGGGGGAGGGTCTTCCCCCGGAGGCCCGGCCGCGCCCCGGGCGGCTTCCCACCGCTCGGTGGCGGCTCGGGCCAGGTCGTCCGCCAGGAGCCCCAGCTCCGGGGCGAGCTCCTCCGGGATCGGGAGCGCCCCCATGGTGGGGGGCGGCGATCCTCGCCCGGCGGGGTTCCCCGGGAGGGAGGCGTGGCGCTGCCCGTAAAGGATCCCCAGGCCAAACCCCACGAGGAAGACGGAGAGCCCCAGGCCGGCGAGGACCAGGAGGGTTTCGAGCGCCATGGCGCTAACCGTACCGGATTTGGCCGGCGTGTTCAAGCGTGCCCCGCAACCCGGCCGTCCGGACTGAGGCGGTGCGGGTGGGAGGCTACCGTTTCCTGGAGGATGTCGCGATCGCCGACGTGGCCTTCGAGGCGTGGGGGGTGGATCTGGCGGACCTCCTCTCCGCGGCCGGGGAGGCGACCTTCGCCGTGATGGCGGATCTGGCGGGGATCCCGGAGGAGCTCACCCGCCGGGTGCGGCTGGAGGCCCCGGACCCGGAGACCCTCCTCTTCGCCTGGCTGGAGGAACTGATCTACCGGAAGGATGTGGATGCGGTAGTCTTCAGCCGGTTCGCGGTGAAGGTGACGGAGGGCCCGCTCCTCCGGTTGGAGGCCACCTGCATCGGGGCCCCCATCCGGCAGGACCAGATGCGGATGCGGGCCGACGTGAAGGCCGTGACCTACCACCTCTTCTCCGTGGAGCGCGGAGAGGACGGGTGGCGGGCCCGGGTCGTGCTGGACATCTAGGCGGAGGCGGCTCCGACCGCCTCCGTGGAGGAAGGGCGATGGAGGTCAAGCGGATTTCCGAGTACGTGTGGGAGATCCCGCCGACCGAGAAGCCCGGGATGCTGGTCCCGGCCCGGATCATCGCCTCCGCGGAGCTGCTCGCGGAGATGGACCGGGGGGTCTTCGAGCAGGTGACCAACGTCGCCTGCCTGCCGGGCATCTACCGCTACGCCATCTGCATGCCGGATGGGCACTGGGGCTACGGGTTCCCCATCGGCGGCGTCGCCGCATTCGATGTGAAGGAGGGGGTGATCTCGCCGGGGGGGATCGGGTTCGATATCAACTGCGGCATGCGTCTGCTCCGGACCAACCTCACCGAGGCCGAGGTGCGGCCCCGGCTCCGCGAGCTGGTGGACAGGCTGTACCAGGCGGTCCCCGCGGGGGTCGGCGTGAAGGGGTTCGTGAAGCTCTCCAGGAGCCAGTTGCAGGACGTGATGGTCCAGGGGGCAGGCTGGTGCATCCGCAACGGGTACGGCTGGCCCGGCGACGAGGGCCGCATCGAGGATGGCGGCCGCATCGCCTGGGCCGACCCCGCCGCCGTCAGCGCCCGGGCGGTGGAGCGTGGAATCAGCCAGCTGGGGACGCTCGGCTCGGGGAACCATTACCTGGAGATTCAGGTCCTCTATCCGGAAAACATCTTTGATGCTGAGCTGGCGGCCGCGTTGGGCCTCGACCGGCCGAACCAGGTGGTCGTCATGTTCCACTGCGGCTCCCGGGGGTTCGGCCACCAGGTGGGGACCGATTACCTCCAGATCTTCGCGCGGGCCATGCCCCGCTACGGGATTCGGGTGGTGGACAAGGAGCTGGCCTGCGCCCCCTTCCAATCCCCAGAGGGGCAGCAGTACTTCGGGGCCATGGCCTCCGCCGCCAACTCGGCCTTCGCGAACCGGCAGGTCATTACCCACCGGATCCGGGAGGTCTTCAGCGACGTCTTCAAGCGGGACCCCCGGGAGCTGGGGCTGGAGATCATCTACGATGTGGCCCACAACATCGCCAAGGTGGAGCGGTACACGGTCGACGGGGAGGAGAAAGAGCTCCTGGTGCACCGGAAGGGGGCGACGCGGGCCTTCCCGCCGGGGCATCCGGAGCTGCCCGACGCCTACCGCGCGACCGGCCAGCCGGTCCTGATCCCGGGCGACATGGGGCGCTACTCCTACGTTCTCGTGGGAACC
>DASYVA010000212.1 GCA_036000645.1 Candidatus Methylomirabilis sp. | reverse complement strand
ATGTGGCTCCCGGAAACGGCTGTCGACCTCGAGACGCTGACGCTGCTGGCGGAGCACGGGATCGCCTTCACGATCCTGGCGCCCCATCAGGCAGCCCGGGTCCGCCCACTCGGCGGGGGGGAATGGCGGGACGTGCAGGGGAGTGGGCTGGACTCCCGCCAACCCTACCGGGTGAGCCTTCCCGGGAGTCGCTCGCTGGCCGTCTTTTTCTACGACGAGCCCCTCTCCCGCGCCATCGCCTTCGAGGGCCTCCTCGCGAGCGGGCAGGCCCTGGCGGCGCGGCTCCTCGGGGCCTTCGCCCCGGACCGGCCAGGCATCCAGTTGGTGCACGTGGCGGCCGACGGCGAGTCCTACGGCCACCACCACCGGTTCGGGGACATGGCCCTCGCCTCCGCCCTGCACGCGATTCGGGAGGGGGGGGAGGTCCACCTGACCAACTACGGGGAGTTCCTCGAGCGGCACCCGCCGGTCCTTGAGGTCGAGGTTCTCCCCAACACGGCCTGGTCCTGCCCCCACGGGATCGAGCGCTGGCGTAGCGACTGCGGGTGTCGAGCCGGGCGGGGTCCCGGCTGGCACCAGCGGTGGCGGGGGCCGCTCCGGGAAGCCCTGGACTCCCTCCGGGAGGCGCTGGACCTGCTCTACGAGGAGAAGGCGGGGGCCCTCCTGCGGGACCCCTGGGCGGCCCGGGACGCGTACATCGACGTGGTCCTGGACCGCTCGCGGGAGCAGGTGGAGGCCTTCCTCGGCCGCCACGCCAAGCGGGCCCTCTCCCCGTCCGAGTGGGTGGAGGCCCGGATGCTCCTGGAGCTCCAGCGCCATCGCCTCCTCATGTACACCT
This sequence comes from Candidatus Methylomirabilis sp., assembly GCA_036000645.1. Classification (NCBI taxonomy): domain Bacteria; phylum Methylomirabilota (SeqCode); class Methylomirabilia (SeqCode); order Methylomirabilales (SeqCode); family Methylomirabilaceae (SeqCode); genus Methylomirabilis (SeqCode); species Methylomirabilis sp. (SeqCode). The sequence goes on along the minus strand of DASYVA010000212.1, from coordinate 1,601 downwards.
CCTGCGGCTGGTTCTTCGACGAGGTCTCGGGGCTCGAGACGGTCCTGATCCTGAAGCAGGCCGCCCGGGCGCTCCACCTGGCTCGCCACTTCACGCGGGAGCCCCTGGAGGAGGGGTTCCTCCGGATCCTGAGCCGGGCGGAGAGCAACCTCCCCGACGTGGGGGATGGCGCCACCGCCTACCGCCGCCTCGCTCGGCCGGCCCAGGTGGACCTGCGGCGCGTCATCGCCCACTACGCCATCACCTCCCTTTTCGAGGAGTACCCGCAGGAGAGCCGGATCCACGCGTTCCAGTGCCGGTCCACGGACTACCGGCGGGAGACGGATGGCCGGGCGATGCTGGCGGTGGGGCAGGTCCGGGTGACCTCCGAGGTGACCGCCGAGAGCGAGGAGGCCGCCTTCGCCGTCCTGCACTTCGGCGGGTCCGACTTCCACTGCTCGCTTCGGGGAGCGCCGGACCTCGCCGGGCTGGAGGGGGTCCGGGAGGACCTCTTCGGCAGGTTCGCCCGGCAGTCCCTCACGGAGGTGGTCCGGGCCCTGGACCACCATTTCGAGTCCACCTACTACACCCTCCGGGACCTCTTCCTGGAGAAGCGCCGGACGATCCTCGCCCTGGTGACGGCGGGGCCGCGGGCAGAGTTCACCCAGGCCTGCCGGCGGCTCTACGATGCCAACGCGCGGCAGATGGAGTTGCTGCGCGAAATGGACGCGCACCTGCCGGAGGCCTTTCAGGTCGTCGCCCGGGCGGTCCTCCAGGAGGTCCTGGAGCAGGAGGCGACCCGGCTCGTGGAGGGCCAGGGGGACCCGGCCCGCCTGCGGGAAATCCTGGAGCGGGCCCGGCGGTTCGAGGTCGCCCTGGACGTGACGCCGGTGCAGCGGCGCCTAACGGACGCGGTCACGGCCTGGGTCTGGGAGGGGGCGGGGGGGGCGGACGAGGGTCTGGTGCGACGGGCTCTTGGCCTGCTGGACGTGGCGGACAGCCTGGACCTCTCCCTCGATCTCTGGGAGGCCCAGAACCGGTTCCACCGCGCCGTCGCGGCTCCCGGGGGGCCGCTACTTCCTGCCGACCGGCTGGTGCCGCTCGGCCGCCGCCTCGGCTTCGCCGAGGAATACCTGGCGGGGCTCATGCGGCCAGGGGTTCGCACCACCTTGCCGGCAGCCTCCTGAGTCGTGGCGCAGGCGCGCGGGGAGGCCTCTTGGGCGACGGCCCGCCGGAGCGCATCATTACTATGGACGGCGATCGCGCGGGCCGGTCCTGTTGACAGCGCGCGGAGAAGCGGCTATAAAGAACGCTCGCGTCCTGATTCCTCGGGGTCGTAGTTCAGCTGGATAGAACGCCGGCCTGTCACGCCGGAGGTCGCGGGTTCGAGTCCCGTCGGCCCCGCCATCCCGGTTCCACAGCCACCCGGTCGGGTGGCTGTTGTGCTTCTGTCTCCCTTTAGCGAGGCCCCCCGGATTGAAGACGCTCTCCTGCTAATACACGCCATCATTCATGCATGTGACAGACGGTCCGGGTGGCGCCGGATGCCGCCCGAAGGCCCCCGGTGCGGAGGGGGGGCCCATCGGCTCTGGGCCGATGGGGGGAACCACGGGAGGGTTCCC
>DASYVA010000211.1 GCA_036000645.1 Candidatus Methylomirabilis sp. | reverse complement strand
GAGGAAGGCCTCGTCAATGCTCAGGGCCTCGACCAGGTCGGTGTAGCGCCCGAAGATCCGGAAGAGGCGTTCTGAGACCTCCTGGTAGCGCGCCATCCGGACCGGGAGGAAGACTGCCCGCGGGCAGAGGCGGTAGGCCCGGCCGATGGGCATCGCCGAGTGGATGCCGAAGGCCCGGGCCTCGTAGGAGCAGGCGGCCACGACCCCGCGCCCCTTGCCGCCCTTCGGGTCGGCCCCGACGATGACGGGCCGCCCGCGGGTGGGCGGATGGTCCCGCTGCTCCACCGCGGCGAAGAAGGCGTCCATGTCCACGTGGATGATGCGGCGGGGTGTCGCGGGAGGGCGGGGAGCGCCGGCGGCCCTCACTGCAGCAACATCTCCAGGAGGTCGGCCAGGCGGGCCATGGCATGCCCGTCATCGGGCGGCGCCTGCATGGCCCGACCGCGAAGCCAGGCGATGAGGCTGCGCCGTCCCTCGAGGGAGAGGCTCTTCAGGGCGTCCAGGAGAGCGTCCAGGTCCACGTCGTCGCTGCGGCGGCGCCCCATGGGGCCTCCTCCCGGCGGGGCCGGGGTTACTCGAGCAGGCTGCCCCAGACGCGGCGGACGGCCGGATCGCGCAGGCGGTCCAGCTCGGCCCGGACGTGGCCGAGGCCATAGACGCAGAGCTCGAAGTTCTCGGACAGCTTGCGGAAGAGGGGGGCGGCCGCCCCGTGGGAGCCGAGGATGAACTCGGACACCACCCAGTAGGAGTGCTTGCCGGTCCGGACGTGGTCGAGGAAGGCGTCGCGAGAGATGGCCGGGCCGGCCTTGGCCTGGCGGGCGAGGAACTCGGGGAAGAGCCCCGTCATGAAGAGGGTGTAGTCGCCGATGTGCTTGTGGACTTCCCGCTCCCGCTCCACGGTGCTGGCCCGGTGGAGGAGGTCTCCCTCCGCCAGCAGCTCGGCCACCTCCTCCACCCGCTGCCCGGCCGCGTTGCGGATCCTGTAGACATTGTCCACGTGGGCGAAATCGGTGAGCAGCTCGGCCAGATACCCGGTCACCTCCGGGTCAGGCCAGGCGAGGCCCTCGAAGAAGGTCCGCTCCGTGAGCCCCGTCAAGAGGCGCCGGAGCGGGTGCCCAGGGGCGATCGACTGCGGCATCCCTGTCTCCTCCCGGGCCGCGGCCGCCCCCCGCGGCCCACCTTCCCATTATAGCAGAGGTCGCGGCGAGGTCCCTGCCGGCGGAACCCGCCCGGCCAGCTTGGCGAGGGCAAGCGCGGCGTGGGCCAACACGCCCGGGTCCCGGTCGCCCAGAGCCTGCAGGAGGGCGGGACGCACCGCGGGTGCCCCGATCTCCCCGAGCGTCCAGGCGGCCCGCAGCCGCAGCGGCGCCTCGCGCGCCCCGAGATAGGCCGCCGCCACCGGTGCGCCGGCTGCGTCTCCGAGCCGCCCGAGGATCCAGGCGGCGTACAGGCGCACGACGGCCGGCGCAGCCGCATCCGTCAGGACCTCTGCGAGCAGTGGGCGGGGGGTCGCGTCCCCCAGCATGGCCAGGACCTCCGCGGCGTAGAGGGCGAGCGAGCGGTCCGGGGCCTGCAGGGCGCGATGCAGCGCCTCCCGCCCGGCCGGCTCTCCGCGCCGGGCCAGCGCCTCCGCGGCGCTCACCCGGACGTAGGGGTCGCGGTCGGCGAGTCGTGCCGCGAGCAGCGTCCCGACCCCCCCGTCCCGGAGGGGCGCCAGCCCCAGGGCCGCCGCCATCCTGACCGACGGGTCCGGCTGGGCCAGACCCTCCCGGAGGACCGGGAGGGCTTCCGGCTCGCCGGCCGTGACGAGGGCGGCGGCGGCCGCTACCCGGACGGTCCAGTCCGGGTCCCGGAGACCTGCGCGCGCCGCCGCGGCGCCCGCCGGCCCCATCGGCGCGAGCGCCTCGGCCGCAGCGGCGCGGACAAAGGGGTGACGGTCCACCGCGAGCGGCAGGAGGAGCGCCCGCGCGCCGGGATCCCGCCGCGCCCCGAGACCGCGAGCCGCGGCGGCCCGCACCGCCGGGTCGGGGCTCTGGAGGGCAAGCCGCAGGAGCGGCGCCTCCCACGGGGGGCCGCCGGTCCCCGGCGGCAAGGGGCCCGCCTCCAGCACGGCGCGCTCCCCCTGCAGCAGCGCCTCCCGCAGGGCCGCGGCGAAGATGGCCGGCAGGAGTGCCTCCCGCCCCGGCCCCGCCGGCGCCCTGCGATAGGTGTCCACCGCCTCCTCGAGGCGCCCCGCCCCCAGGAGGAGGCGCACGTGGAGCGCGAGCGGCGACGGCGCCCCCTGCCGTTCGGCCCGCGCCGCCCAGGCTGCCGCCCGGTCCGTCTCGCCCGCCGCCGCCGCGGCGATGGCCGCGGCCTCGAGGCGTTCCGCCCCGGGGCTGCAGCCCGCCAGGGGGGCCAGCAGGAGGGCCAAGAGGAGGACCGAAGGGGTCACCGCGCCCGCCTCATCCGGCTCGCCCCGGCGAGGGCATGGTACTTCGCCGCCGTGCCGCGGGCCCGGGCCACCGGATACTTCCGGGCGTTGACCCGGAGCTTCCGGAGGGCCGCCCCCTTCAGGTTCACCCCGAGGACATCCGCGAGGGAGAGGAGGAGCAGGAGGACGTCGGCCATTTCCGCGGTGACCGCCTCCCGCCCCCGCCGCCGCGCCAGGTGCGCCGCCACGGCGGCCTCGTCCTTCCACTGGAAGTGCTCGAGCAGCTCGGCAGCCTCGAGGGCGATGGAGATGGCCAGGTCCTTCGGCGCGTGAAACTGCCGCCAGTCCCGCGCGTCCCGGAAAGCCGCCACCCGTCGCTGGAGTTCCCGCACCGCTGGCCCCCGCGCCTCGCCCGTCCGCGGCACGCTCCTCAGAGGTTGGTCTCGTAGGCCTCGGGGCGACCCGCGCGCAGGGCCCGCTCCGCCGCCTCGGCCAATTCCCGGTCGTGCCGGTGGTCGGGCGCGAAGACCCGGTAGTGGGCCACCTTGGCCGGGACGTCCTTGAAAAAGTCCCGAAGGGGCTTGGGGGAGACCTCCCCCGTGGCCGGGTTGTAGACGTGCACCCTCTTCTCCCCCTCCGCGAGCGGATTCAGGGGGCGCGGATCCTGAGTGGCCATATCCACTTCGAAGGCCATGGTGCGGAGTCGCGGCGGGAGCTGCTGCCGGATCGCCTCCTTCAGCGTGTCCGGTCTCCAGAAATCCATCAGCTGGTGAGCCTCGTTCATCGAGGCCACGTAATCATAGGCCATTTTCCACTTGACGCGCCGGTCCAGGATGTCCCGCCAGCGGCGCCCGAGCTCACGCTGCCGGGACGTCACCCCGCGCTGCCCCGGCGCCGCCCACTCCTGCACCTTTTGGAGAAGGAACCATTCGGTGATCTGCAGGTACCGGTCGAGCCGCCGCCGCGGATCCTCGGGGAGGAGCTCTGCCATGGTCTCCTCGAAGATCTCTCGCATCTGGAGGTCCATGGCCCGGGTCGTCCGGTGGTAGTACACGTCGGAGTACATGGCCACCCGGGCCTGGAGGAACCGGATGAGGACCGGGAGGCCGGCCCGGTGGATGGTGAGGCCCTTCGGGTGGGCGAAGGTGTAGAAGAGGAGCCGCTCGGTGTCCACCATGTCGAGGGAGAAGCCGGTCATGTAGGCGTCCCGCTGGATGTAGTCCAGGTTGTCGGCGGTGTAGATGCCGGAGAATACCTGACGGAGGAGCCGCACCCAGTGCGGGGCGCCCCGTCCGTCCTCCTCCGCCGGCTTGCGGATCAGGAAGGCCACCCACCGCGGATCCACCCGCTCGCCGCGCCCGAAGGGCCCCGCCGGGCTCCGCCGGAGACCGCGCAGGATCCCCCCGAGCTTCTGGACGATGATCCGCTGCCCCAGGATCTCGTGGGTCAACCCGTTGAAGCGGGGTTGGAGGTAGTGCTCGTCGAAAAAGTGACTGAAGGGCCCGTGCCCCACATCATGGAGGAGGCCCGCCGCCCGGAGCGTGGCGTGCAGCAGTGGGAAGGAGGGGCAGGGGCCCCCCAGCGTGCGACACGCCTCCACCAGGCTCGGGTAGAGCTGCTCCGCGAAGCGGCCGGCCATGTGCATGGTGCCGAGGGAGTGCTGGAACCGGCTGTGCTCGCCGGCCGGGTACACCCACCACGTGCTCTGAAGCTGATGGATGAAGCGGAGGCGCTGGACCCAGGGGCTGTCGATGAGGGCCTTCTCGGTCGGCTCGCGGGGATCCGCTTCGCGGGGGACCGTAAACTGGACGTACCGGTAGAGGGGATCGGCGAGGAGGGCCAACCCTTCGACGGGGGACCCCCCGGTGCGCGGGGCGCCTCCCGAAGCGGCAGGGGCACCCGCCCCCCTCCGGGGACCGGTGCCCCTTCTCCCCTGCCGCGCGGCGCTGCCCTCCTGCCGCCTCACCTCGACCCGCCCGGCCTCCTCACTCCGCCCCGACGGACCGGAGCGTTTCGAAGAGGGAGACTGTCCCCAGGTTTCCGCATCCCGGGCACTCCAGATCCATGGGCGTGGCCACGCTGGCGAGGCAGAGGGCGCACACCTCCTGGCGACACAGCTCGCAGTACCCGACCGCCTTCTCCCGCGGGTGCACGGGGCAGCTCATGGGGTTCCCCTTCTCGCGGTGACGGGTGACTTCCTCCCGCAGTGGCCCGGAGGTCGCGGCCACCTGCTCGCACCATACCATGCGCTCGCGGACAGGGTCAAGGCGATCAGGCCCGGGGGTGGAACCGCCGGTGAATGTCCTTCAGGTGGGCGCGGGCGACGTGGGTGTAGATCTGGGTGGTCCCCAGGTCGGCGTGGCCCAGCATCATCTGGACGGCCCGGAGGTCGGCGCCGCGCTCCAGGAGGTGGGTGGCGAAGGAGTGGCGGAGCGTGTGCGGGGAGACGGTCCGGCCGATCCCGGCCTGCCGCGCGTGGCGCTTCAGGAGGGCCCAGCAGGCCTGACGGGTCAGGGCGGCGCCGCGCCGGCCGACGAAGAGGGTGGGACTCTCCCGGCGCTTCAGGAGGGCCGGCCGGCCGTGCGCCAGGTACTCCCGGAGCCAGCGCAAGGCCTCCCGCCCCACCGGGATCACCCGCTCCCGGTCCCCCTTCCCCACCGTGCGGACGAAGCCGGCCGTCAGGTTGACCGCGCCGAGGCGAAGGCCGGTGAGCTCGCTCACCCTGAGGCCGGTGGCATAGAGGAACTCCAGCATCGCTCGATCGCGGAGGCCGGCTGGCCGGCGCGTCTCGGGCGCGGCGAGCAGGCGCTCCACCTCGGCGAGGCTCAGGACGCGCGGCAGCCGGCGCATCGGGCGCGGCCGGCGGACCAGCTCGGCGGGATCCTCGGCCGCCCGGCCGGTCGCGAGGAGGAACCGGTGGAAGCCCCGGACGGCCGACAGGGCCCGGGCAGCCGAGCGCCCCGTCAGCCCCTCCTCCTGCAGCCGGGCGAGGAACGTGTGGAGGTGCGCGGGGCGGATGGTCGCGATGCTCCGGAGGCCCTGCCCCTCCAGAAAGTCGAGGTAGCGGCGCAGATCGCGCGCGTAGGCCTCCCGGGTATGGCGGGACGCCCCGCGCTCCGCCGCCAGTGCCGTCAGGTACTCGTCCACCAGCATGTCCAGGGCCATGGGACCCCAGGAGGCAGAGGGGGCCAGCCCCTCACCGGTTCGCGGTGTCTAGCAGGAGGGTGACGGGGCCGTCGTTCACGAGGTGGACCTGCATCTTCGCGCCGAAGACCCCTTCCTGGACCGGGAGGCCCCGCTCCCGCAGCTCGGCCACGAAGACCCGCAGCAGGGGGACGGCCGCCTCCGGCGGGGCGGCGCCCGTGAAGGAGGGCCGCCGCCCCTTCCGGGCGTCCCCGTAGAGCGTGAACTGGGAAACGACGAGGGCCGCGCCCCCCACCTCGTGGAGGGAGCGGTTCATCTTCCCCTGGGCATCCTCGAAGATGCGCAGCTCCGCCACCTTCCCCGCCAGCCAGCGGGCGGCCTCCATCGTGTCCGCGCGCCCTGCCCCGAGGAGGATGAGGAGGCCGGGGCCGATGGCGGCCACCTCCTGCCCGTCAACCCGGACGGAGGCCTCCCGGACCCGCTGGATGACCGCCCGCATCCTCCCCGCCCGTCAGCGCTCCTCCGGCGTGGCCTCGATGCCGAACTCCTTGATCTTGTTCAGGAGAGTCTTGTAGGAGACCTGGAGCATCTCGGCCGCCTTGGACTTGTTGCCGCCGGTCGCCTGCAGGGTCCGGACGATGAGGTCCCGCTCGGCGCGCGCGGAGGCCCGCGCGCCGACCTCGTGGAGGCTCCCCGTGAGGGGGAACTCCGATTCCCGCTCCCCCCGCCCCCGCTTGAGCCCCAGGGCGAAGTCCTGGACGGTGAGGGCCGGCCCCGTGGTCAGGATGACGGCCCGCTCGATGAAGTTCTCCAGTTCCCGGACATTCCCGGGCCAGGGGTAGGCCATGAGCGCCTTCAGGGCCTCCGGGGTCACCTCCCGGATCTCCTTCCGCATCTCCTGGGCAAACCGGTAGACGAAGTGGGTGACCAGCATGGGAATGTCCTCGGGCCGGTCGCGGAGCGGCGGAATGCTGATGGGGAAGACGTTCAGGCGGAAGAAGAGGTCTTCCCGGAACTTCCGGTCCCGGACGGCCCGGGCCAGATCGGTATTGGTCGCGGCGATGATCCGGACATCCACCTGGATTGGCTTCGTCCCGCCGACCCGCTCGAAGGCGCCGTCCTGGAGGACCCGCAGGAGCTTCGCCTGGACCGCCGGGCTCAGGTCCCCGATCTCGTCCAGGAAGAGGGTCCCGCCGTCGGCCAGCTCGAACTTCCCCTGTTTCTGGGCCTGGGCCCCGGTGTACGCCCCCTTCTCATGCCCGAACAGCTCGTTCTCCAGCAGGGTGTCGGGGATGGCCGCGCAGTTGATGGCGATGAACGGCCGGCCGGCCCGCGTGCCCATCTGATGGATGGCTCGGGCGAAGAGCTCCTTCCCGGTTCCGCTCTCGCCGAGCAGCAGGGCGGTGGCATTGCTTGGGGCCACCTTCTGGATGAGGGCACTCACCTGCTGCATCGCCCGGCTCGCCCCCACGATCTTGGGGAAGCCCATCTTCTCGGCGACCCCCTCCTTCAGGACCAGGTTCTCGGTATAGAGCCGATACCGCTCCAGGGCCCGCTCGATCAGGCGGAGCAGGTAGTCGCTGTCGAAGGGCTTGGTCAGGAAGTCCACGGCCCCGTCCTTCATCGCCTGGACGGCGCTCTCGACGGTGCCGTAGGCCGTCATGAGGATCACGGGCAGATTGCCGGCCACCTCCCGCGCGGCCCGGAGGACCGCCAGCCCGTCCTTCTTGGGCAGCTTTACGTCGGTGAGGACGAGCTGGTAGTGGTTGAGGCTGAGCTTCTTGAGGGCCTCCTCCCCGTCCGCGGCCTCGTCCACCTTGTAGCCGGCCCCCTCCAGCGTTTCCCGGAGCATCCGGCGCATGCTGGGCTTATCCTCGACCACCAGGATCATGCCGCCTCCCCCCGGGCCCGCGCCGCCGTCGGCGTGGCGGGCAGGACGATGCGAAAGGTTGTGCCGCCGCCGGGCCTGCTTTCGACCTCGATGCGCCCACCGTGGGCCACCACCGCCTTCTGGGCCAGGGCCAGCCCGAGGCCGGTCCCCTGCTCCTTCGTCGTGAAGAAGGGGGTGAAGATGCGAGCCGCGTCTTCGCGGGCGATCCCCCCCCCCGTGTCCTCCACCCGGATCTCCACCGGGCCCGCGCCGTCTCCCTGGGGTTCCTCCGGGAGGCGCCGGGTCACGAGCCCCAGGCGTCCTCCCTGCGGCATGGCCTCCAGGGCGTTGCGGATAAGGTTGCCCAGGGCCTGCCGGAGGGCCGTGCGGTCCCCCTGGATCTGGATCTCCCCCACCTCGTGGCGGGAAGCCAACGTGATCCCGGCCTCCTGGAGCGGGCCCCGATACGGGTCCAGGGCCTCTTCCACCAGCTCCCGCACGCGAACCGCCCCCACCTGCAGGCGCACCGGCCGCGCGTAGACCAGGAAGTCGCGCAGGGTCACCTCCAGGCTATTGGTCTCGTCGATGATGGCCTGGACGTGCACCCCACGGGGATCCTCCGCCGAGAGGTTCTTCTGCAGCAGCCTGGCGAACCCCAGGATCGCCCCGAGGGCGTTGCGGACCTCGTGGGCGATGCCGGCGGAGAGCTGCCCCACCTTGGCCAGGCTCTGCTGGAGCGTCACCTGCTCCTGCAGCTGGCGCACCTCGGTCAGGTCGGTGAGGAGGAAGGTCACGCCGGCCGGCTCCCCCCGGCTGTCCCGGACCACCGAGGAGGCCAGGCCGATCCATCGGGAGGTCCCTTCCGGGCGGGTCACGCTGAGCTCCAGACGCGAGTGCGTCTGGCCGGTGCTGAGCGCCTCCGCCGCCAGCAGGGTGATGGCGCCTGCGGGGCCGAACACGTCCTGGCAGGGGCGGCCCAGGACCTCCCCCTCCGTGCGCCCGAAGATCTGGAGGGCGGGCCGGTTGAAGACCATCAGGGTCAGGTCGGGGCGGACGCTGATGACGCCGCTGGTGATGCTCCCCAGGATGGACTGCTCCACCGCGGCGGCGCCGCGCCGGTCGCCCCCAGTATAGAGCCGGGATAGCTCCGCCTCCTGACGCTGGAGCCGATCCACGAGGCGCCGGAAGAGGCCGGGCACCGACTCGACATCCCCCTCCCCCACCTCCGGGAGCGGGTCCGGTGTCAGGGCCTGGAGGTCCCGGGCCGCCGACGCCAGCGCGGCGTAGGGGCGCAGGACGGTCTGCAGGAAGAGCCACCCCAGGAGCGCCGCCCCTCCGAGCCCGGCCAGGTAGACCGCCGGGAGGAGCCAGCGGACCCGGTCCAGGAACCCGAGGAAGTCGGCCCGCTCCTCCACTGCCAGCAGGGCCCAGGGGGGCTGCCCCGGCTCCCGCAGCGGCCAGAAGAGGGTCCGGAAATAGCCGTCACCGGCCCAGTAGTAGTCCGTGAAGAGGAGGCGGGGGACGCGTCCCTCCGCCTCCAGGCGCGGCTGCCAGGCCTCGGGCGGGGGACGAAACGACGGGCGGTCCGCCGGATCCGGGGTCTCGGCCAGCAGGCCCTCCGGCAGGAGCAACGCCAGCCGAGCGACCCCCGCGTCCCGCTGCAAGCCCTGGAGCAGCCGCCGCACCCTCGCCCGCAACTCGGGAACCGGTCCCGCCCCCGGCCGCGGGAGGAGATCCTGCAGGTGCTGTCCTCCCAGGCGGGCCGCTGCCGTCAGGCGCCCCTCCAACTCCCGTTCGAGCTGCCGGTTCGCCTCGCCGAAGAGCACGGTGGCGCTCAGGAGGATCACCAGGAGGAAAAAGAAACTCAGGAGGGCGAAGAGGCGGACCTTTGCCGTGAAGTCCAACCGCCCGACTCCCCAGCGCCTCACGCCGTCCCCTCCCTCACCGCAGCCAGCCCCAGTACCAGGCCCAGAGGGCATCACCGAAGAACAGGGCGGCCGCGGCCCCGAAGGCCAGGAAGGGACCGAACGGGAGGAGCGTCCCCCGGCCCGCTCGTCCCGTGGCCAGCAACAGCCCCCCCAGGAGCCCCCCCAGCAGACAGGCGAGGAAGAAGGCCAGCAGGAGGTGGCGCCCCCCCAGGAACGCTCCCAGCATCCCCGCCAGCTTCACGTCCCCGCCCCCGAGCACCTCCCGCTTGAAGGCCAGCTCCCCGTACACCGCCAACAGGTAGAGGGCCCCCACACCCCCGAGCGCCGCCAGCAGGGCCTCCGGGAAGGGAGGCTTCCCGGTGAGGAGGCTGGCCAGCAGGCCGACCGGCAGCCCGGTGAGCGTGACCTCGTCCGGGATCTCCTGCCGGTCGAGGTCCACGAAGGTCACCACCACCAATCCGGCCAGCAGGACCGCCGCCGCGAGGCCGTCCAGGGTCGGCCCGAAGGCCACGAGGGCGGCGGCGAACAGCCCCCCCGTCAGGAACTCCACCAGGGGATAGCGCCAGGAGATGCGGGCCCCGCAGGCCCGGCAGCGTCCCCGGAGCCAGAGGAAGCTGAGCAGGGGGACGTTGTCCAGGGCGCGGATCGGTGTCCGGCAGGCCGGGCAGCGGGAGCGGGGGGAGATCACGCTCTCCTGCTGGGGGAGCCGGTGGATGCAGACGTTGCAGAAGGAGCCCACGGCAAGCCCGAAGAGGAAGCCGAACGTCACGGTCACCGCGGTCATCCTCCCTCACCCCCAGGTCGGGATCGCGAGCCTGGAGGCACACGGCCCGACCTTCCGGCTTTTCGCGATCCACTCGGAGAAGCCGACGTACCGGGCCTCCAGGAGCTGGCACCCCATCGCCTGGAGGAGCTGGCGCAGCCCGGCAGCATGATAACGGGTGATGTGCTCCTTCGCATAGGCCCCGGGGAGGACCCAGCCGTAAACCCGCTCGATGACCCGCCAGATCCACCGGCTGTAGTCGGGCGTCCCGAGGATCAGGAGCCCCCCCGGCGCGAGCACGCGCACCATCTCCCGGAAGAGTTCCGGATCGGGCGGGACGTGCTCGATCACCTCGGAGCAGATGACGGTCCGGAAGGCGGCCTCCCGGAAGGGAAGGGCCTGGATGCTCCCCTGCACCCTCCGTCCCTTATAGCGCTTGAGATAGCGGAGCTTGCGGAGCGCCACGTCCAGCCCCACCCCTTCTGGCAGGTCGCTGATGATCCGCGAGGAACCGCAGCCGATGTCCAGGACGCTCCGCCTGTCCTCCAGGAAGCCGTGGATGATCCGATACCGGTGCCGCTGCCAGTAGCGCTGGACCGGGATCCGGCTGTCGAAGGCGCGGGCGTCGTAGTCGGCGGAGGCGACCGAGTTCCGGAGCTGCCACATGCGCCAGAGGGTCCGGAGGTAGGCGGCGGCGAACCGGAGGAGGCGGACGTGGGACCGCCCCGCCCCCCGGGGCCGGAACCGGAAGGGGACCTCCCCCACCGTGAACCCGCTCCCCACCGCCTTCACCAGGATCTCCTGCAAGACGTCGAAGTCCGTCGCCTGCGGCGCAATCTCTGCCAGGATCTGCCGCCGGTAGAGGCGGAACCCGCTGCTCAGGTCTCGCACCGGCAGATCCAGGATCCGGCGATAGGCGACATTCAGGACCCGGCTGAAAACCCAGCGGACCCATCCCATCTCCGCCCGCCCGCCCGGGATGTAGCGGGAGGCGATGAGGAGGTCGGCGCCGGTGCGGGAGGCCCAGAGGGCGCGGATCACCTCCGGCTCGTGGGACCAGTCCCCATCCATGGTGAGCAAGTAGTCCCCCCGGGCGGCGGCGAAGCCTGCCCGGAGGGCCCCCCCGTAGCCCGGCACCGCCTGGGTGACGACAGAGGACCCCAGGGCCCGGGCGACTGCCGGTGTGGTGTCGCTCGAGCCCCCGTCGGCCACGAGCACCTCGGAGCGGACCCCGAGGCCGGCCAGGGTCTCCTGCAGGGCCGGGAGGAGGCTCCGGAGGTTCTCGGCCTCGTTGAGGGCCGGGATGATGACGGACAGGACGGGAGGCCCGGAGCCAGCTTCCGCCATCACGCCCCCCTACGGCTTCCCGTCGCCCCGCAGGATGGCGAGCGCCGTCCGCCAGCGCGGGACTGTGGGGTCCAGCTTGATCGCCTGCTCGAGCAGGCCGGCCGCCTCGTCCCGCCTTCCCTGGGCCGCGAGCACCCCCGCCAGGTTGGCCAGGAAGCGCGGCGTCGCCGGATCCAGGCGAACGGCCTCGCCGTACGCAGCGGTGGCCCGCACCACGTCCCCCTCCGCCTCGTAGAGGGTCCCCAGGTTATTCCAGGCATCCGCCTGGCTCGGGCGGGCGGCCAGAGCCTCCCGGTAGAGGCGCCGGGCCTCCGCCAGGTCCCCGCGGCGCTGGGCCAAGAGGCCCAGATTGTTCAGGGCGCCGGGGTGACCGGGCTGAAGCCGGAGGGCCTCCTGAAACTCCACTTCCGCCCGGGCCTCCTCTCCGAGGCCGAGGTAGACCGACCCCAGGTTGTTGTGGGCCAGGACCGAGTCCGGGTTGCGGCGGACGAGCCCCTCGTAGAAGGTCCGGGGGTCCCGCCAGAGCCCCGCCTGGGCAGCGGCCAGGCTGCCGAGGGTCACGAGCAGGGCGGCGGCGGCGACCCCCGCCGCCCGCCACCGCCTGCCGACTCCCACGACGGCCACCGCCGCCCCCGCCAGCGCGAGGGACAGCCCGACCGAGGGGAGGTACAGGTACCGCTCGGCGACAACGAAGCCCCGGATGGGGATGAGGTTGGAGGCTGGCAGCCACGCCAGTGCCAGCCAGGAGAGGCCTGGGCCCAGGCCCGGCACCCGCCGCCCCCAGGTCCAGCCCAGGCCGGCGAGCACTGCCAGGAACCCCGCCCCCAGAAAGACCCCCCCGTCGAGGAGCCCGGAGGGCGGCTCCACGTGGTGTTTGGGATTGAGGCCCACGGGCCAGAGGAGGAGGCCCAGGGAGACCGGCACCACCTTGAGGGCCAGGAGGACCCGATCCGCGAGGGCCGGGCCGCCGAGCAGGCCGAGGGCGGGGGACTGCAATGCCGCCGTCCGGAGCCCGAGGTACAGGAGGAATGCCCCCCCCTGCAGGGCGAAGAGGGGCAGACCTTCCCGTACCCGCGCCCACCCTCCCCGACCGGGCTGCGTAGCCAGGACGAGGGCAGTCAGCACCGGCGCCACCACCGCCACCTCCTTCGCCAGGAGGGCGAGGAAGAAGGCGATGGCCGATGCCGCCCAGCGGAGGATCCGCCTGTGCCCCGAGGCCTCGGCTCCCGCGGAGCCGAGCAGCACGGCCAGCAGGACCCCGGCCGCCGACAGGAGATCCACCCGGCCCTGGACCCAGGCCACCGCCTCCACGTGGACCGGATGGACGGCGAAGAGGAGGCCGGCCAGGAGCGGCGCGGGCCCGACAGGGAGGAGGCGCCGCGCGAGCTCCAGGACCAGCACACTGACCAGGGCGTGCAACAGGAGGTTCGTCAGGTGGAAGCCGCCGGGGTTCCCCTGCCAGAGGAATCCGTCGAGCCAGTAGGTCAGCGCGGTCAGGGGCCGGAAATAGACGAGGACGACCTCGCCCGCGCGGACCGGGGCCCGCAGAACCTCGAGCGGGGAGCCCGCCCCCACCTGCCAGCCGGCCGGAATGACCAGGTGATCGTCGAAGGCGAACTCGTAGCCCAGCGTCAGGATGTAGGTGGCCACCGCCGCGAGCGCCACCGTCGCGGCGGCCACTCCCGGCCTCTGGGAAAGGTCCGCGCCGGGGGAACCGGCGTGGGAAAGGCATCCCTCGACCTTCAATTTCCTCCTCGCTCTCCCGGGCGAGCGACGGGCGGAGCCGCTCCGGCCTCCCCGCGCTGGCGGGCCTGGAGCTTCCGGATCTCCCGCTTGGCTGCTTCGCGGACCCACGCGTTGTCCGTCGTATCCCGGAGCCGCTCCCACATCTCCAAGGCGGCCTCGACCAGCCCCGCACGCGCCCGCAGCCGCGCCACCAGGCGAGGCACATAGTGGGGGCGACCCGGCAACGCGTTCGTGCGCTCGAACCACTCCAGGGCGGCGGGGACGTCCCCCAGATCCAGGAAGTACATCCGGGCCAGGTCGTGAGGCAGCTCCCAGCGGTCCGGATTGTGCTCGATCCCCTTCCGGTAGATGGCGGCGGCCTCGGGGTAGACCCGGCCGATGGAAAGGAAGAGGCCACCCAGTTGGTACGCATCCACGAAGTGAGGGTCCAGGCTGGTCGTCAGGTCCACCAGCCGGTACAGGTGCGGGAATTGTCGGTCGGTCTGGATGTGCCCCCCGAAGTACTGGACCGTGCGGATCCAGAACAGGTCGGCCGCCAGGGCGTGATAGCCGAGGAAGAGCGGCCGCACCGCGGCGGCCGGGGGGAGCCAAGGGGTCTCCGCCTCCGTGGCCATGCCGGGCCGGAATCCCTGGAGGGCCTCCAGGAGCCCCGCCGCGGCGGTGGTGGCTGCGAGCAGGACGCATAAGCACGTGGTCGAGAACCGGATCCGCATTATTTGAAATCCCGGTACTGGAAGATCCAGACGGCTGCGGCCAGGAGGGCGGCCACGTAGGTGAGAGCGTAGGCCGCGGCCAGGCCGGCGGCGGCCGCCGGGACCGGCAGACCGTGCACGACCCTCCCCCCGATGTCCAGGGTCGCCAGGTTCGGGAGGACAAGATACAGGGCGACCAGCGCCGTCTGGAGAACGGGCCCGCCAAAGGTCGAGGCGAAGAGCTTCAGGTCCTCGGCCAGACTCCCCACCACGACCAGAGCGAGGGTAAAGATGGCGCTCAGGGTAGGCGTGGAGAAGGTCGAGAACAGGACGGCGATGGCGGTCACCACCATGAGCTTGAGGAAGGTCAGGGCCACCGGGAGCAGCAGCTCCCAGGTGAGGCGAGCCTCGATCGGCGAGGCCAGGAGCAGCAGGCCGACGGCCATGATGGCCACGCTGACAGCCAGCGTCAGGCCCAGGCCCAGGAACTTCCCCACGATGAAGTCCAGGCGGCGGATTGGCTTCGTGATGATGGTGTAGAGGGTCCGGCGCTCGACCTCTTTGTACACGAGCCCCACCCCGATGAAGACCGCGATCAGGGTGCCCACGAGCCCGATGGCGGCAAGCCCGAGGTCCTTGATGATCCTGGCCTCCCCGCCCACGCTCAGCGTGCTGAGGATGACGGAGCCCCCGAGCATGGCCAGCGCGAAGGCCAGGAGGCTGTACAGGATCCGGTCCCGGATGGCCTCCCGGAAGGTGTTGAAGGCGATGGCGGCGATCTTCACCGGCTCCCCCCCCGGATCCGCTCCAGGAAGACCTCCTCCAGGGTGCGGCGGTGGGGGACGACGCTGTGGAGTCGCCCTCCTGCTTGCAGGATCGTCCCGAGAACCTGCCCCAGCTCTTCCTCCCCTTTCACGCTCACGAGGATCCGGTCCCCGCTCCGGACCGGCGGGGTCACACTCCGCGTCGCGAGGGCCGCAGTCGCCTCGGGCGACAGGCTCGAGGCGGTCACCTCGATCTGCTCGAGCGGGCTCCCCAGGAGCTCTTCCACCTGCCCTACCGCCGCGAGGCGGCCCGCCAGGATGATCCCCACCCGGTCGCACACCATCTCCACATCCGGAATGATGTGCGTTGAAAAGAAGACGGTCCGGCCCTGCTCCCGCAGGTGAAGGATCAGATCCCGGACCTCCTTGCGGCCGACGGGGTCCAGGCCCGACATGGGCTCGTCCAGGAAGAGGACGGCCGGCTCGTTGATGAGGGCCTGGGCCAGCCCGATCCGCTGGAGCATTCCCTTGGAGTACTTGCGAAGCTGCAGTCGTCCCTGCCCCGGGAGCCCCACCTGCTCCAGGAGGGACCTCACCCGATCCCGCCGGACCGTCCGGGGCAACCCGGCCAGCGCCCCGCAGTAGTCCAGGTATTCCGCCCCCGTGAGGTAGTCGTAGAAGTAGGGATTCTCGGGAAGGAAGCCGATCCTGGCCTTCACCCGCACGCTCCCCGCTGGCTCCCCCAGGACCGTGGCGGACCCGGCGGTCGGGTGGATGAGGCCGGTGAGGAGTTTGAGGGTGGTGGTCTTGCCGGCTCCGTTGGGGCCGAGGAAACCGAAGACCTCCCCGGCCTGAATCTGCAGGTTCAATTCCTGCAGAACCCGGACCCGGCGGCGCCAGAAACCCGTCCGGTAGTCCTTGGTCAGCCCCTCAGCGCGAATGGCGATGCCATTCATGCGTCTCTCGACACCGGAAACAGCACCGATGGGAATCCAGGGACCAAGGTCTCGAGGAGCGGCGCGTCAGCCGGGAACCAAAAGGGGGGGGCGAGGATCCCCCCCGCGCTCGAGAATGGCGTCGCGGCTGCCGTACCGATCCCTTACTTTCCCTGCCACGAGCCGTAGACCCCGGAGTAGCCAACCCCCCCGTCGAGGGTCCCGCCGGCGGGGATACCCATCAAATCGGCCTTCACGCACGCGCCGGTGGGATCCGTCCCGCTGGGCCCCGGGCTGCAGACGTGTACCTCGACTCCAGCCGTGAGCGGGAGGGTGGTATCGTCGAAGAGGTTCGAGGTAACCCAGGCGTTCCCCCACGGGTCGAGATCCGAGACGTTCGCGTACCCGGTCATCCGGAGGCTCGCGATTGTGCCCGGGAACACACTGAAGTCGTTCTGGTAGACGACGGCCTGCGTCACCGCCGTCTTCGTGTCCGTGGCGGCCCGCGTATACTGTGCCCGCCGCCGGGCGCCCTGCAGGTTCGGCAGGGCGATGGCGGCCAGGATCCCGATGATGGCCACGGCGATCAGGAGCTCGATCAGGGTGAAGCCCCTGCTGCCGAGGCGCTTCCGCTGCCGCATGCCTCCCGGGCCTCCCTCGCTGGTTCCCACCGGAAACTGGGCATACCCCTCCTGTTCCAGCGATATCCATAACATGCAGCAAGGACTATGCCAACGGCTTTTTGGCTTCCGGCCCAACCCTGCGGAAATAAAAAGAGGGCAGGCAGCCTCACCGGCTGCCTGCCCCGAAGGGGAAAAGGTTACTGTCCCATCCACGAGCCGTAGGTCGCCGAGTAGCCAACGCTCCCGCTGACTGTGCCGCTGGCCGGGGTCGTGGTCATATCGGCCGCGACGCACACGCCGGTCGGGTCAGCACCCGTAGGCCCCAAGCTGCAGACGTGCACCTGAGTTCCCGCGGTGAGCGGGAGGCTGGTGTCCGCGAAGAGGGCCGACACGATGTAGGCCTGGCCCCACGGATCGTTGTCCTGAACGTTCGCGTACCCCGTGGTCCGTAGGACGGAGAGCGTCCCCGGGTACACGGAGTAGTCGTTCTGGTAGACGATCGACTGGGTGACCGCCGTCTTCGTGTCCGAGGCCGACCGCGAGTAGTTGGCCCGCCGCCGCGCGCTCAACAGGTTCGGAATGGCGATGGCCGCGAGGATCCCGATGATGGCCACGACAATCAGAAGCTCGATGAGCGTGAACCCCTTGGCTTTCTTTCTGAGTGCGTTCAGCATCTGGTCTCACCTCCTTCGGGTTGAGTGTCTGGCGCCTGGAGTAAGCAAGGGGTATGCCACCGGGCTAGCGCCGGCCCGTACACACCGCCTCCCATCTTCGACTATCGTCGCAGCATCGAGGAATCACTTTTTTTCAAGCACTTACAGCTAATCGCCCGGGGAGGATGCCAGGGCCGTCACCGCCCGCCGCCGGGCTCCCCCATGGGCCTGACCGCGAAAGCTCTCCCTTTTTTGCAAGCGGGTGACGGTCTTTGTCAGCCCCCGGGGAGGGGGGCGGGCGCAGACAGGACCCAGGCCCCCCTCTCCACGACCAGACGGTCGGCCGCCAGGACACGCACCAGGCGACCACCCGGCCTGGCAATCTCGAGCTCGTAGCGCACCTCGGCCGCGGTCTCCGAGGCGGCCAGGGCCAGGATGCGGCTGACCCGGACTTCTGCGGGACCGTTCAGGGGCCGATGCCAGTCGGTCACGCCCCCGGCGAAGAGGCGAGGAGGCGCTGTTCCGCCCTGCGCCCGGGCCGCCCAGTAGCTGACGATGGTCGCCTCGGGGGACCCCTGGCCCGGCGCGGAGAATCCGGAGCAGATCCCATCTGTTGCCGGGGCGAGGAGAGCCGCGCCCTCCCGGGCCGCAACGTCCGCCTCGGCCATCTGGCCATCGCGCTGAAGCAGCGCAGCCATCCGCCCAAGGATGTGGCCGAGGAGGTACCGATCGCCCGGGGCGAGGCAGCGGGCCTCGGATGTCCGGACCAGGGAGGGGAGGAACACTTCAGTCGCGCGCCGGTACCAGCGGAGGGCCTCCCCCGGCCGGCCCGTGGCGACGAAGAAATCGCCGAGCGTCCCGTACAGATTGAGGCCGGATGCCGGGTCCAGGGCGACGGCCCGGCGAAGAGCGGCCTCCGCCTCCTCGAGACGACCCGCCGCCCACAGCATGCGCCCCAGGTGGAAGGCCGCCCCCCCGTCGGCCGGGTTGAGTCGTGCCGCAGCCGCGGCCTCCGCCACCGCCTCCTGAGCCTTCCCCCGCCGCATGGCCACCTCCGCCAGCCAGTATCGCGGCGCGTACCAGGCGGGGTTCAGGCGCCGCGCCGCCCGAAAGGCCCCCTCCGCCTCCCCCAACGCCCCCTGGGCGAATGCCGCACGCCCCTCCTGCTGAAGGGAGACGGCGAAGGAGCGGGTCGCTCCCAACAGGAATGCCGTCAGCGCGACGAGCGCGGCGGCGCCCTGCAGGGTTCGCGCGGGGATCCGGGGACCCCCTTCGACCGTCCAGCTTCCGTCTCGCGCCGCTGCCCACAGGGCCCCCAACAGGAGACAGACGGGAAGCGCAATGGCCGGGAGGCTCCAGTCCACATCGAGGAGGGCATGCGTCGCCGAGGCCAGGAGGGCGGCGGTGATCCCGAGCAGGAGGGGGCGCTCCGGCCCGGCCGCGCGGAGAGCCCGGAGGGCCTGGCGGAGGCTCAGGGCGAAGCCCGCGAGGAGCAGGAGCGCGAAGGGGATCCCCGTCTCAGCGGCGAGCTCCACCCAGGCGTTGTGGGCGTAGCGCCCGGTCACGTACGGGACCTGCTGGTACTGGCCCAAGACGAGGGGGAAGGTCCCGGGCCCCATCCCCAGAAGTGGATGATCCCGGATGATCGCCAGCGACCAGGTGTAGATGAGCTGGCGCCAGCGGAAGGAGGGCTCAGAGGTGCTGCCGGTGAGGGCCCAGGGAAGGCTCGCCCATCGGGCAAGGCTCCCCGGGCCCTCCCACAGGGCCACACCGACCGCGAGGCAGAGGGCCGCCGCTGCCGCGACCCCGACCATCCGCCCTCTCCGTCCCGGCGCGGTACGCGCCGCGCCGGCGCCCCACCAGAGGAGGCCTACGCCTGCCGCCAGGATTCCGCCCCGGGAGCGGGTCCCGACCAGAGCGGCCGCCAGCAGGACGGCGCTCGACCCCCACCCCCACCGCTCGATGCGCCCGCGCGCGGCGACCGCCAGTCCTCCGGCGCAGAAGGCCCCCAGGAGCAGATAGCCGCCCAGGGCGTTACTGGTGGGAAAGGTCCCCCACAGGGCGGAGCCGTAGAGCGAGCCCGCGGGCGCCTGGAGGTAGGCGAGGAGCGCCGCCGCGCCCGCGAGGAGCCCGCCGGCGACCAGGGCCCCGGCGAGGGCCACCCGGTGCGGGGGGAGCGGGTACAGATGGAAGGCGAGGAGCCCCGCCAACAGGTACGCCGCGTACAGGAGGAGGGTCTGCAGCGTGAGCTCCAGATACACGGACCGCCAGGCGGAGGCCAGGAGCAGGAGGAGCGCCAGGAGGAACGGCCAGCGGGGGCGAAACAGGGGGGAATCGCCGGGAAGGACACCGGCTGCCAGCGCGACCAGCGTGAGGATCCCCAGCACCGCTGGCAGGAGGGGCTGCGCCGCGGGATGGAGCCCCGCCTGCAGCAGAGGAAGCGCGACGGCGACCGCCAGGAGGGCCAGACGGAGGGCTCGGGGCACGGGGGGGCGTCCCTACGCCTCGCCCGCGGGCCGCTCCACCCGGGCCGAGGGGCCCCGCGGGCGCTCCAGACCGTATTTCTTGAGGCGGTAGCGGAACGACCGGAAGTTGATCCCCAGGATTTGCGCCGCCTTGGTCTGCACCCCGCCCGCTTTCTCGAGGGCCTCCAGGAGGAGCTTCCGCTCCACCTGGGAGACCACATCCTCCAGGTTGAGGCCCTCGGGGGGAATCGCGGGGGGGGCCAGGGTCGCGGCGGGAGCCGCCTCGCTCGGCTGCCAGGTGCGGATCTCCTCCGGCAGGCTCCCCGCCGTCAGGACGTCCGACTGCTCGAGCGCGATGGCCCGCTCCAGGGCGTTCTCCAGTTCCCGGACGTTCCCCGGCCAGGGGTACCGGCTGAGGAGGCCCATCGCCTCCTCGCTGATCGGCTTCACGGCCAGGCGGTTCTGCTGGCAAAAGCGGCTGACGAAGCTCCCCACCAGCAGCGGGATATCCTCGGGCCGCTCTCGCAAGGGGGGCAGGTGGATCGGAATCACGTTCAGCCGGTAGAAGAGGTCTTCCCGGAAGGTCCCCTTCCGGATCAGGTCCTGGAGCTGCTTGTTGGTGGCAGCGATGAGGCGCACATCCACCCCGATATCCTCCGTCCCCCCCACCCGCCGGATGAGCCGGTCCTGCAGGACCCGGAGGAGCTTGACCTGTAGCGGCAGGCTCATCTCCGCCACCTCGTCCAGGAGGAGGCTGCCGCCGTGGGCCACCTCGAGGAGGCCGGCCTTGTTCACGACGGCCCCCGTGAAGGCCCCCTTGACGTGGCCGAACAGCTCACTTTCCAGGAGTTGCTCCGGGATGGCCCCGCAGTTGATGGCCATGAAAGGCTTCGTGGCCCGGTCGGAATGCCGGTGAAGGGTCCGCGCCACCAGCTCCTTGCCCGTTCCGCTCTCGCCCGTGATGAGGACGGTCCCCGCCACGTTAGCCACCTTGCTGATGACCTTGTAGACCTCCACCATCTTCGGGCTCCGCCCGACCAGGCCCTCGATGGCCGGCGCCGCCTCCCTCGCAGGCTCCGGCGAGGCCGCCGCCGCCGCCCGCAACCGCTGAGCCTCGAGGGCCCGGGTCACCACCCCTTTGATCTCTTCCACCTTGAAGGGCTTGGTGACGTAGTCGAAGGCGCCCTGTTGCATCGCGTCGATGGTGGAGGAGGCCGACGCAAAGGCCGTGATGAGGATGACCGGGATCTCGGGATCCACGTCCCGCAGCCCGCCCAGGAGGCCGACGCCGTCCAGGTGGGGCATCCGGATGTCCGAGATGACCAGGTCGAAACGGCTCCCGCGGGCGAGGCGCAACGCGTCCTTGCCGTTTGCCGCCGCCACCACCTGGTGGCCCTCCCGCTGAAGGAGGATCGTGAGGAAGTCCCGCATCCCGGGCTCATCGTCCACCACCAGGATGCGGGCGCCGCTGTCCTTGCCGCTTCCCATGGGCCGCTGCTCCCCTTCAGGCCAGGCGCTTGAGGAGGACCCGGAAGGTCGCCCCCTCGCCCGGTCGGTTCTCTACCTCGATCCGCCCGCCCAGCTCTTCCACGACCCGCCGGGCGATGGAGAGCCCGAGGCCTGTGCCGCTCTCCTTGGTGGTGAAGAAGGGCTCGAAGATGCGGTCCAGGTCCTCCGGCCGGATCCCGCCGCCCGTGTCGGAGAACTCCACGGCCACCGCGGCGGCCTCCGGGTCTCCCGGGTGGTCCCGGAGCTCGATCCGGAGCGTCCCGCCCTCCGGCATCGCCTGGACGGCGTTGAGGGAGATGTTCCAAAACACCTGGCGGAGCTGGTCCTCATCCGCCGCCACCACCACCGGCGCCTCCGACGGAGCGAAGCCCACGACCACCTCGGCCCCGGTCCGCTCCCCCTGCCGGAGGAGAAGCACGGTCTCCTCGAGGCACGTCACGAGCTCGCACTCCTTCCGCAGCGGGGTCCGGGGCCGGACAAAGTCCAGGAACTGGCCGGTGATGAGTTTGAGCCGGTCCGCCTCCCGCAGAATGATGTCCAGCAACTGGCGGCTCTGCCCGTGGGGCTGCAACTCCTCCTGCAGGACCTGGATGGAGCCACTGATGGCGGCCAGGGGGTTCCGGATCTCGTGGGCGATGCTGGCCGCGAGCTGCCCCACGACCGCCAGGCGGTCGGCCCGGCGGAGCTGCTCCTCGATCCGCTTCTTCTCCGACAGGTCCTGGAAGACCGCCACCAGGCCCAACACCCGCCCCTCCTGGTCCCAGAGGGGGGAGAGGCTGATCCCCACCGGGATGCGGCCGCCGTCCTGCCGCACAACCGTCACCTCCCCCCCCGCCACCGCCGGCGGCGGGCCGCCCCCCGCGACGAAGGCCGTCACGCCGGGGACCTCGCTGAACCCGGCCGCCTCGTACGACCGGTCCCGCACCTGGGCCTCCGTATATCCCGTGATGGCCTCGGCGGCACGGTTGAAGGCAACGACCCGACCGGCCGGGTCCAGGGTCATCAGGCCGCTGGGAACGCTGGCCACGACGTCCCGGTGCAGCGACTCGAGCGTGCGGAGATCGAGGCTCTGCTCCTCTAGGCGGCGGGCCGTCTCCCGCAGGCGCTCCGCCAGGTGGCTGCTCAGGAGGGCCACCAGGAAGAAGCCGGAGATGTTGATGAAGACCTGGAAGACCAGGTACGTCTGGGGGCGGGGGGGCGCCCCGGTCACGACCGGTGACAGGACCCCGTAGAACTCCAGGTTGATGAGGCCGCCGTACAGGATGCTGGCCAGACCGGCCATTCCCAGCCCGCCCCGCCGCCCGAGGAGAGTGGCGGCGGCGAAGATCGGGAAGATGTAGACGAAGGTGAAGGGGCTGTCCTTCCCTCCCGAGACATGGACCAGGCCGGTGCTGACCAGGATATCCACCGCGACCTGACAGAAGCAGAAGAAGACGAGGTTTCCGACTCGGGGGAGGGCGACCGAGTACAAGAGGCTGAGGAGGAAAACGAAGGCGATGATGGCGAACAGCGGCTCGGGCGGAAAGGGGGGCTCCGTCCGCAGCTGGATTATCACCGCTGACCCCAGGAAGAGGGTCACCACGGCGAGGCGGAGGCCGACGAGCCATTTCAGGCGCGTCAGCATCTCCTCCCGCGAGGTGCCCCGGTCCCCCGGCGTCCCCATTGTTCCCCCGAGACCGGAAGAGGCGGCCGCCGGCCGCCTCCCCGGTACCCCCGGCCCGCAGCCGGCGCGTCTAGCGGCCGAGGACCGTGATCAGCTTGAAGATGGGCAGATACATGGCGATGACGACACCGCCGATCACGATCCCCAGGAACACCATCAGCATCGGCTCCAACAAGGCGGTGAGGTTGGCGACGGCCACATCCACCTCCTCGTCGTAGAAGTCCGCGATCTTGCTCAGCATGGAGTCCAGCGCGCCCGTCTGCTCTCCCACGGCGATCATCGAGACGACCATGGGCGGGAAGACCTTCGACGCCTTCAGCGGCTCGGCGATGGTCTTTCCCTCGGCGATGCTGGCTCTCGTCCGCATCACCGCCTCCTCCACGACCTTGTTTCCCGCGGTCCGGGCGGTAATCTCCAGGCCGTCCAGGATGGCCACGCCGCTCGAGATGAGGGTGCCCAGCGTTCGGGTGAACTTGGCCACCGCCACCTTGCGGATCAGTTCCCCGAAGACCGGGGCCTTCAGGAGCAGCGAGTCGATGACCCTCCGCCCGTTGGGCGTCTTGTAGTAGTAGCGGAGCCCCACGATGCTCGTCACCAGCCCCCCCGCCATGATGTACCAGTACGTCGTCATGAGGCGGCTGGCCTCCAGGATGACCCGGGTCGGAAGCGGGAGGGTGGCCCCGAATCCCTCGAACATGGACTTGAAGGTCGGGATGACGAAGATGAGCAGGAAGACTACCACCGCCACCGCCACGCTCACGATGGTGGTCGGATAGATCAGGGCCGACTTGACCCGGCGCTTCAGGGTCATGGCCTTCTCGATGTAGGCCGCCAGCCGGTTCAGGATCGTGTCCAGGATGCCCCCCGCCTCGCCCGCTTCTACCATGTTCGTGTAGAGATGGTTGAAGACCTTCGGCTGTTTCTTCAGGGCGTTGGCGAAGGTCGAGCCCCCTTCGACGTCCTGCCGGATCTCCTGGAGCGCCTTCTTGAAGATCTTGTTGGGCTGCTGGGTAGACAGGATCTCCAGGCACTGGACCAGGGGGAGGCCCGCGTCGATCATGGTGGCGAACTGCCGGGTGAAGA